>NZ_LVEG02000018.1 GCF_001614315.2 Halofilum ochraceum | reverse complement strand
AATCGGCGTATCCATCGCCGTCTCCCATGTTCACCGGGATGAGGGGTGGTATCTCCCGTTGTATGCACGGCCGTGCCGGATGGAACCGTATCCGGTGCTCCCGTCCCGGTCTTCGCGCTTTTTCCGTCACGGCATGGATGCACTGGACGATGCCTGGACAAACATGCTCTGGCTCGATCTGTATTGCCCGCGACTGGCGCTCGAGATTGCGCTGTCGGCGACGCGCACGGAACCGGTCGCGGTGGTGGAAGCGGCGGGTGCGCACGAGGTGCTGGTCACCTGCAACGACGTGGCGCTGCGCGCGGGCGTCCGCCCGGGCATGGGTACCGATGCCGCGCGCGTGCGTGCGCCCGGATTGCGGACCCTGAAGCGGGATCCGGCCGCGGAGCGGGCGGCGCTGGAGCGGCTCGGCGCCGCCTGTTTTTACTTTACCGATTACGTCTCGCTGCAGCCGCCGACGGACGTGCTGCTGGAGATCGGCGGCAGCCGGCGGCTGTTCGGCGGGCTGGATGCGCTGCTCGCGGAGGTGAGCGCGCTGCTCGGGACCCTGGGCCGTGAGGCCTGGCAGGGCATCGCCCCGACCCCGGCTGCCGCGTGCCTGCTGGCCCACCGCGGTGGCGGCCGCATCGAGCGCCGTGACGCGCTGGCGGATGCACTGGGATCTTTGCCGTGCCGTGGATCAGGGGTCGACCGGCGCGCGAGTGAGCGCCTGGAAGGCTGGGGCGTGAGTACGCTGGCCGGGTGTTTCGCGCTGCCGCGCGAGGGCGTCGCGCGCCGTCTCGGGCGGGATTTCCTCGATTACCTGGACCGGCTGCGCGGTCAGCGCGACGAGTCGCCGCCACGTTTCCAGCCGCCGGGGCGTTTCGAAGGCGTCGTCACCCTGCCGGAGGAGACGGCCTCGCTGGACCTGCCGGTTCTGGCGGTCGAGCGGCTGCTGTCGGAACTGGAGGCTTGGCTGCGCGCCCGGGATGCGGGGATCCAGGATTTCCGCATCGAACTCCACCCCCGGCGCGGCGAGGCGCTCGGGGTCGAGGTGGGCCTGGCGACGCCCGCGCGCGAGGCCCGGCACATGCAGGCGCTGGCACGCGAGCGGCTTGAACGGACGGCCCTGCAGGGCCCCGTGGTGGCCGTCGGTGTCCGCACCCGGGCGCCGGTGGCCTACCACCCGCCGGTGACGGACCTGCTGACCGATGCCGGCACCGAACCGCCCGAGCGCCTGCTGGAGCGGCTGCGCGCGCGGCTCGGGCGGGAGGCGGTACATGGTCTGGCGCTGGTGGCCGAGCATCGCCCGGAGCGCGCCTGGCAGCGCGCGGCGCCCGGTGGCACGCCCGCGCACGAGCCCGTCGACGCGCCGCCACGGCCGTTGTGGCTGCTGGTGCAGCCGGGTGTGTTGCCGCTCGATGAGCAACGCCGGCCGCTGTGCCAGGGGCGGCTCGACCTGCTGGACGGGCCGGAGCGCATCGAGACGGGCTGGTGGGATGGCGACGATGTCGAGCGCGATTACTTCGTCGCGCGGAACCCGGGTGGCTCGGTGCTGTGGATCTACCGCGAGCGGCGGGTGCCGGTGATGTGGTATCTGCATGGGTTGTTTGCCTGATGGGGGAGGCACCGTAGCCCGGATGGAGGCGGTAGCCGGAATCCGGGGAAACGTTTGGCCGCATGCGCAAAGCTTCCCGGATTCCGCCTTCGGCTGCATCCGGGCTACGGGCCTGTCGCCCGCCGCCGGGAATGCCGGCATTGCGCGGTGACATGTATCGGGCGCAATCCGGTCCCCGCGGACCGCGCAAAGCCGGCCTACGGGGTAGGGTGGCTGGCGGGTAGCAACGTAGGTTGGGTTGAGCGCCAGCGATACCCAACGGTCGAGGTTGAATGACCGGAATCACGCCTCGTCGCCGGCGGATCGCTCGTCGAGTTGGGTTTCCTTCGTCAACCCAACCTACGTGAGCGGGCGGACGTTCGAGGGGGGATTCGCTGGCCGGCGGTTGCGTTGGAGAGGCCCCGACAGGGTTGTAGCCGGTACCATGACCCGCTCTGGATCACGGGCGGACGGGATATTCGGATGAGTCGCAGCGGGAAGAGCGGGAAGAAGCCGAAGAAGAGCGGGCGCGCGCCGCGCGGGGCCGCCGCGGAGACCAGGGCGCAGACCGAGGCGTCGCGCCTGATCGAGCTGTATCGCGGGGGGCGTCTGCAGGAGGCGCTCGACGGCGCGCGTGCGTTCACGGAGCGCTGGCCGGGTTTGGCCGTGGGCTGGAACGTGATGGGGACCTCCGCGCAGGGACTGGGAGAAGTGCAGGAGGCGGTCCGCGCCTACCGCCGCGCGGCGAAGATCGAGCCCGACAATCCGGCGACGCGGAACAATCTCGGGCTGATGCTCACCCGGCTCGATCGTTTCGATGAGGCCGTTCGTGAATTCCGGGCGGCGCTGCGCGCGAAGCCCGACTTCTTCGAGGCGCTGTTCAACCTGGGGATCGCCCATGAGGGCGCTGGCGCCCCGGTGGAGGCGGAGCGCCATTACCGCGATGTGCTCCAGCGGCATCCGCGTCTAGGCGAAGCACACAACCGGCTGGGCAATGTGCTCATGGCGCAGGGACGGATGGAGGAGGCGCTCGCGGCCTACGACCAGGCGGTGGCGATCGATCCCGAACACGCCGGTTTTCATACGAACCGCGGCAACGTCCTCACGGAACTGGAACGGCTGGCGGAGGCCGAGTCGGCCTACCGGCGGGCGCTGGAACTGCAGCCGGATGATCTCGGCGTGCACAACAACCTCGGCAATCTGCTGCGCCGCCGCGGCAAGCTGGCCGACGCGGAGCAAATCGCCCGCGCCGGCCTGGCGCAGGACGCGCACCGCACCGATCTGCTGATGCAGCTCGCGGCGACCCTGCGCGAACTGGGCCGGGTGGACGAGGCGATCACGCTTTGCCGCAAGGCCATCGAGATCGACCCGGAGCAGCCGGAGGTCCACAACGCCCTGGCCAATGCACTGGCCGACGGCGGGCAGTTCGACGAGGCCGACGCGGCCTACCGCCAGGCGCTTGCGCTGCGCCCGGGGTACACCGATGCGGTGTACCACCTGGCGATCCTGCGCCGCCCGGCCGATCCCGCGGCGGAACTCGCCGCCGTGCAGGCGCGGCTGGAGCAGCGCGGCTGGTCGGCGGCGGAAGCAGCCTCGCTCCATTATGCCGCCGGCAAACTGGTGGCGGACTCGGGCGAGGCGCCGGAACGGATCTTCGGGTACTACCGCGAGGGCGCGCGGCTGCGCCGGCAGACGCTCGACTACGACGTCGGCGCGGACGAGCGGCGCTTCGCGGCCATCGCCGAGGCGTTTCCGCGCGAGCGCATCGAGGCGCTCGCCGATGCGGGGCATGACAGCGACGTACCGGTGTTCATCGTCGGCATGCCGCGTTCCGGGACCAGCCTGATCGAGCAGATTCTGGCGAGCCATCCGCGCGTGCACGGGGCCGGCGAGCGGCGCGATCTCGGGACGGTGGTGGCCGATTACGACGGCCGCTTCGGCAAAAACTTTCCCGGGTGGGTCGAGGCGCTCGATGGCGGGACGGCCGCGGAGATCGGCCGTCGCTATTGCGAGTCGCTGATCGATCCGGCCATCGAGGCCGAGCGGGTGACGGACAAGCTGCCGGGCAATTTCGTCCATTGCGGCCTGATCGCCGCGGTCCTGCCGCACGCGCGCATCGTCCATGTCCGTCGTGATCCGGTGGATACCTGCCTGTCGTGCTTCAGTTACCTGTTCGCCGGCCGGCAGGCATTCACCTACGACCTGGAAGAACTGGGGCGGTATTACCGCGCCTACCACGGGTTGATGGCGCACTGGCGCGAGACGCTCTCGCCGCCGCAGTTGCTGGAGATCGATTACGAGGCGCTGGTGGCGGAGCCGGAGACGGAGGTCGCGCGGCTGCTGGCGCATTGCGGCCTCGAGTGGGATGACGCCTGTCTCGCGTTCCATCGCAACGAACGCTCCGTCCGCACCGCGAGCGCGACCCAGGTGCGCCAGCCGTTGTACGCCAGCGCCGTCGGGCGTTGGCGGCGTTACGAACACGAACTCCAGCCGCTGCTGGCGGCGTTGGGGCCGCTGGCACCGGATGAGTGAGTGCCGGCTGGCTCCCTTCGGTCGCAAGCCGGCCTACGTGGGGCGGCCAGCGAGGAATCGTAGGCCGGCTTTTGCCGAAGGCAACAGCCGGCGTTTGATGTCATGGGACAACGTGCTCGGGTGTCGAGGGGCCTTCTGCCGGCTGGCTCCCTTCGGTCGCAAACCGGCCTACATGGGCGGCGGGCGAGGTGTCGTAGGCCGGCTTTTGCCGAAGGCAACAGCCGGCGTTTCAACCAGGGAGGGGGAATGGGGCGATACGTGCGCGCCCGTGTCGCGGGTGGTACCTGGTTTTTCACGGTCGTGACCGCGGGACGGCGGCGATGGTTGGCGTCCACCCAGGGATTGGATGCGTTCCGGTCGAGTTATCGCGATGTCGCGAAAGACCAGCCATTTGAAACGGTCGCCATGGTGGTGCTCCCGGATCATCTGCATTGCATCTGGCGCCTGCCTGTTGGCGATGATGATTTTTCCCGTCGGTGGCAACGCATCAAGCGCAGGACTACGGGAAAGATGCGGCGTCAGGGTATGACCGGGGCGTTCTGGCAGGCGCGTTTCTGGGAGCACTTGATTCGCGATGAGCGCGATCTACGGATGCATCTGGATTATGTGCATTACAACCCGGTACGGCATGGGCTGGTGGGAAAGGCGGCTGAATGGTCGGCTAGCTCGATTCATCGTTATATCCGGGATGGCTGGTACTCGCCGGATTGGGGGATTGCGGATCCGGAAGACCTCGAGGCTACTGTGCTGGCGAACGGTGGTGACTTGTAGGCGTTTGTCGGTTGGTCCAGGTGATCTGCCGGCTGGCTCCCTTCGGTCGCAAGCCGGCCTGCATGGTTGGGTTGGACGTAGGCCGGCTTTTGCCGAAGGCAACAGCCGGCTTGGCTTGCCGCCGGGGAGTGGCTCCGGTCGTGAGTCGGCCTTGTGGGGTGTTGCATGTCTCTACCGACACAAACCGCACCGGCGTATGCCGAGCTGTGTGCGGTCTCGAATTTCAGTTTTCTGCGGGGCGCCTCGCACCCGGAGGAGCTGGTCGAGCGGGCGGCGCGGCTGGGGTATTCGGCGCTGGCGTTGACGGACGAGTGTTCGCTCGCGGGTGCGGTGCGTGCGCATGCGGCGGCGCGGGATTGCGGGCTGCATCTGATCGTCGGCAGCCGCTTCGAGCTGGACTGCGGGCTGCGGCTGGTCGTGCTGGCGATGGATCGGGGCGGTTATGCGCGGCTTTCGCGGCTGATCAGCGCGGCACGGCGGTCGGCACCGAAGGGGTCTTACCGGCTTGACCGTGGGATGCTCGCCGATGGCCTGCCGGGCTGTCTCGCGATCTGGCTGCCGGGGCGGGACGAGGGCCGGGCGGTCGCCGATGGGGCCTGGCTGCGTGACTGTTTCGGCGAGCGCTGCCGGATCGGCGTGGTGCGCCATCTCGGCCCGGGCGAGTCCGCGCGGCTGCGTTCGCTGGAGCGGTTGGCGGCCGATACCGGGATCGACCGGGTCGCGCTGGGTGACGTGCACATGCATGCCCGCGGGCGCCGGGCGCTGGCGGATGCGCTGACGGCGATCCGCCTCGGCACGACAGTCGCCGCCGCGGGGACGGCGCTGGCGGGCAACGGCGAGGCTCACCTGCGCAGCCGCGCGCGCCTGGCGCGGCTCTATGCGCCGGAACTGCTGGCGTCCACGGTCGAACTCGCGCGGCGCTGCACCTTCTCTCTTGATGAACTGGCCTACGAATACCCGGAGGAAAGCGTCCCCGCCGGTTATACCCTGAGCGGCTGGCTGCGGGCGCGGGTCGAGGCCGGTGTGGCCGAGCGCTGGCCCAGGGGCGAGCCGGCGGGTGTGCGCGATCAGCTCGAGCACGAACTGGCGCTGATCGCGGAGCTCGGTTACGAGGCGTATTTCCTGACCGTGGATGACATCGTGCGCTATGCCCGTGAGCGCGGGATCCTCTGTCAGGGGCGCGGTTCGGCGGCGAACTCGGCGGTCTGTTACTGCCTCGGCATCACGGCGGTGGATCCTTCGACCAGCGCGCTGCTGTTCGAGCGTTTCATCTCGCGCGAGCGCGGCGAGCCGCCGGATATCGACGTCGATTTCGAGCACCACCGGCGCGAGGAGGTCATCCAGTACATCTACCGGCGCTACGGCGACGACCGGGTAGCGCTGGCGGCGACGGTGATCTGTTATCGCCCGAAGAGCGCGCTGCGCGATATCGCCGGCGCGCTGGGCATGGAGCCGGCCCAGGTCGATCGGCTGGCGCGGGCGGGCGCCGGGCGCGACGGTCGCGCGATCGACCGCGAGCGGGTGCGCGAGACCGGCTTCGATCCGGATGCGCCGGTGATCCACCGCGTGCTGACGCTGGCGGAGCAGATCCAGGGCTTCCCGCGCCACCTGTCGCAGCACGTCGGCGGGCTGGTGATCGGGCGGCGGTCGCTGACCGATCTGGTGCCGATCGAGAACGCGGCGATGGACGGCCGCACGGTCATCCAGTGGGACAAGGACGACCTCGACGCGGTCGGCCTGCTGAAGATCGACTGCCTCGCGCTCGGCATGCTGACGGCGATCCACGATGCATTCGACCGCATCGCGGCGTTCTACGGGCGGCGGTACACGCTGGCGACAATCCCGCGCGAAGATCGAGACGTCTTCGATATGATCCAGCGCGCCGATACGGTCGGCGTGTTCCAGATCGAGTCGCGCGCGCAGATGACCATGCTGCCGCGCCTGAAGCCCGAGACCTTCTACGATCTCGTGATCGAGATCTCGATCGTGCGCCCGGGGCCGATCCAGGGCGAGATGGTCCATCCCTATCTGCGCCGCCGCCAGGGGCTGGAGACGATCGAATACGGCGGGCCGGAGATCGAGCGCGTGCTCGGGCGGACGCTGGGGGTGCCGCTGTTCCAGGAGCAGGTGATCGAGATGGCCATGCTGGCG
Source organism: Halofilum ochraceum (assembly GCF_001614315.2). Taxonomy (NCBI): domain Bacteria; kingdom Pseudomonadati; phylum Pseudomonadota; class Gammaproteobacteria; order Chromatiales; family Ectothiorhodospiraceae; genus Halofilum; species Halofilum ochraceum. The sequence continues at coordinate 117,882 of NZ_LVEG02000018.1, read as the reverse complement.
GCGGATTTCTCGCCGGGCGAGGCCGATCAGCTGCGCCGTTCCATGGCCGCCTGGCGCAAGAGCGGCGATCTGGAGCCGTTCGAGCGGCGCCTGGTCGAGGGCATGACCGCCAACGGCTACACGGAGGAGTTCGCCCGCCGCATGTTCGCGCAGATCCGGGGCTTCGCCGGGTACGGCTTCCCGGAATCGCACGCCGCCAGTTTCGCCCTGCTGGCCTGGGCCTCGGCCTGGCTCAAGTATCACTATCCCGCGGCCTTCACCGCGGCGCTGCTCAATGCCCAGCCAATGGGGTTTTACGGCCCGTCACAGCTCGTGCGGGCCGCGCGGGAGCAGGGCGTCGAGGCGCGCCCGGTGGATGTGCGCGTGAGCGATGCCGTGTCCACGCTGGAGCCGGACGGCAACGGCGGCGCGGCCCTGCGCCTGGGGCTGGACCGGGTGCGCGGGTTGTCGGCGGGGGCGCGTGCGCGGATCGCGGCCCTGGGGGTGGCGGTCGCCGATACCGCGGAACTGGCGGCCCGTGCGGATCTGGACCGGCGCGATCTTGATGCGCTGGCCGAGGCGGATGCCCTGCAGGGGCTGGCCGGTGACCGCACGGCGGCGCGCTGGGCGGCGCACGGAGTGCAGTCGGCGCTGCCGCTGTTTGGCGATGAGGCGGCGCAACAGCCGCAACCGGTGCTGCGGCCGCCACGCGAGGGCGAATCGATCCGCGCGGATTACGCCAGTACCGGTCTCACGCTGCGGCGGCACCCATTGGCGCTGCTGCGGTCGCGCTTCGGTCACTGGCGGACAGCTGACGACACCTGTCGGCTGGCCGACGGTGTGCGCGTCGTGACGGGCGGGTTGGTCATCACGCGCCAGCAGCCGTCGACCGCGAGCGGGGTGACCTTCCTGACGCTGGAGGACGAGACCGGGGTGGTCAACGTGATCGTCCGCCAGGGTGTCGGCCGCCAGTATCGCCCGACCCTGTATGGCGGCCGCCTGGTGGGCGTGACGGGGCGCGTGCAGCGGCAGGAGGCCGTGGTGCACGTGGTGGCGGAATCGCTGGAGGACGCCAGCGGGTGGCTCGGGCGGCTGGATGTCTCGGCGCGGGATTTTCATTGATAGAGGCGGCAGGCGGCAGGCGGCAGGGCGAAGGGCGAAGGGCGAAGGGCGAAGGGCGAAGGGCCAAGGGCCAAGGGCCAAGGGCCAAGGGCCAAGGGCCAAGGGCTGGGGGCGAGAGGTTCGTAGGCGCGTTTTCGCCGGAGGCGAACGCGCGCATTCCGGGCACGGAGCCGGAATGCGCGAACCGGCCAGGGTTGTCCCGCGGTTAGTTGTGTAGGCCGGCTTTTCCCGGCGCCTCTGGCATTCGTGACATGCACTTTCACTCGCCGCCGGGGAATGCCGGCATTGCGCGGTGAAATGCTTCGCCGTGGTTTCCACCGCCGTGGTGGACCGCGCAAGGCCGGCCTACGTCCAGCGCGTTATCCGGGGGGGGGTCTGCAATACATGGCACGCATTATGCGAGGCATAGGGTGAAAGGCCGATGGTTGGCCGCAGGTGATTACGGAGCAGTTCGCCATGAACACGCAGACCCAGATCCAAAACCAGACACAGACCCCGATGCCGCCGCAGACGGCGTCGCGGACCCGGAGTCATCGCCGGATCATGCTGGTGAGCACGCGGAGCTCGACCCTGCTCGCCCTGCAGCGCGCCTGCCGCGCGGATCCGATGGTGCAGTTCTGTTTCTACGCCAACGTCGCCGCGGCGACGCGTGCCCTGCGCCGGTTCCAGCCGGACGCGCTGTTGCTCGATGTTGCCTGTACCGGCCGTGCCGGTCAGGAGCTGGTGACCCGGGTGCGGGACATGGACGCGGTGCCGACTGTCGCGGTCCTCGCGGATGTCATCGGCTCGCGTATGTGCGAGGCGGTCGAGCAGACCGGCGCCGATGGCGGCCTCCCGGTGACGGCGCCCGACCTGCTCGAGCGGCTCGGTGGGCTGGCTTCCCGGCGCGCGTGGGACCGTCCCCGGACGGCGTAAATCGGAGGGGCTCAAAACCCACGGCTGGACTTGTTTTCGCCGAATGTGAAAAATCGTCGCCTCACAGCGTGCCTGCGTTGGTCCGTGCGTGACGCCTGCTGCCCCACACCGTCCAACGGGCGGGGCCGCGAGAGGACATTCGAGAAGAACAAGCCAGCAGGAGTGGTCCATGAGCCAACACTACGATCTCCTCGTCATCGGCAGCGGTCCCTCGGGGCAGCGCGCCGCCGTCCAGGCCGCGAAGCTCGGCAAGCGCGCGGCCGTGGTCGAGCGCAAGCATGTGGTGGGCGGTAACGCCGTCCACACCGGCACGATCCCGAGCAAGACCCTGCGCGAGACGGTCCTGAACCTCACCGGCTGGCGCGAGCGCGGCTTCTACGGCCGCGCCTACCGCGTGAAGAAGGACATCACCGTGCACGATCTCAAGCAGCGTCTGCAGATGACGCTGGAGCACGAGATCGAGGTGATGCAGCACCAGCTGATGCGCAACGGCGTCGACGTGATCCGCGGTCAGGCGCATTTCGTCGACGAGCACACGGTACGCGTGACCGAGAGCGCCCAGGACGACGACGCCGTCGATTACACGGCCGACTACGTCGTGCTCGCGGTCGGCACGCGCCCGCATCGCCCGAGCCATATCCCCTTCGATCGCCGCAAGATCATGGACAGCGACGACATCCTGCGCATGGAGAAACTCCCGCGCACGATGGCGGTGATCGGCGGCGGCGTGATCGGGATCGAATACGCGACCATCTTCAGCGCGCTCGATATCAACGTCACCGTGGTCGAGGCGCGCGACCAGCTGCTGTCGTTCGTCGATTCCGAGATCACCCAGGAATTCCAGCATCACATGCGCGATCGCGGGATGATCATGCGCCTCGGCGAGGAGGTGTCCGAGGTCCGCGAGGACAATGACGGCAAGATCATCACGCAGCTGGCCAGCGGCCGCCGGGTCGTGACGGATCTCGCCCTGTTCTGCGCGGGCCGCCAGGGCAATACGGATACCCTGAAGCTCGAGAACGCCGGGCTGGAGGCCGACAAGCGCGGACGCCTGGAGGTCAACGAGCAGTTCCAGACGGCCGTGCCGCATATCTACGGGGTCGGTGACGTGATCGGCTTCCCGGCACTGGCGTCGACGTCGATGGAGCAGGGCCGCCGCGCGGCCCGCAATGCCCTGACCGGCGAGCCCCAGAAACGCCTCGAGAATTTCCCGATCGGCATCTACTCCGTACCCGAGATCAGCATGGCGGGGCGCACGGAGCAGGAACTCAAGGATGCCGGCATCCCGTTCGAGAGCGGTATCGCCCGCTTCCGCGAGACCGCGCGCGGCCAGATCCTCGGCCTCGATCAGGGCATGCTCAAGATGCTGTTCAGCCTCGAGGATCACACCCTGCTGGGCGTGCATGTCGAGGGCGAGGGCGCGACCGAGCTGGTCCACATCGGTCATGCCGTGCTGGAGCTCGGCGGGACGCTCGAGTACTTCATCGAGTCCGTGTTCAATTACCCCACGCTCGCAGAGGCCTACAAGGTCGCGGCACTGGACGCCTGGAACCGGCTGTCGCGGTGACCCGTCCCGGAAACGGCTCGGGTCGCGCCGAGCGATGAACGCGCTCCCCCTGGCCCTGGCGAGCGCCACGGCGACCACGTTGCTGACCGCTGCCGTAATCGGCTGGCTGCGCAGTCTGCCCGGCGGTGGTCACGGCGTCGCCGGCTGGCTGCTTGCATTCGTGCTGTTCGCGCTCGCCTGGGCTGCAGGGCTCTGGCCGGCGCTCGGGTCGCCGCAACCGGTCGTGGCCGCTACGGTGTTCCTGCAATTGGCCGGGGCCGTGGCGCTGTTCTGCAGTATCCGCGTGTTCTTCGGGCTGCCCCCGATGCGTGCCGTCACGCTCTCGATCGCCGCGCTGATCGTCGCCGGATATGTGCTGGCATCGCTCCTGGGCACAGGGGCGGGCTGGCCGCTGTGGATCGCCGTTGCCACGACTGCGCTGCTGCTGGTCATCAGTGGTGGCCTGTTCATCCGCATGCGACCCGGTCAGCCGCGCTCCGGTCACGTGATCACGGCCGCCGCGCTGGTCGCGCTGGGCGTGCACGTCGTTGCCGTCGCCGGGTGGTCCGAACCGGGTGGCCTGACGGTCGCCGGCGTCATGACCGGGCAGATCCTGCTGCTAGCGCTCGCGCCGGGCATGGCGAACGTCGTCCACCAGCGGATTTACCACCGGCTCAGCCAGGCCGAACGGCGCCTCGCCCACGCGATCGAGGCGCTGGATCAGGGCTTTGCGCTCTATGACGCCGACGACCGTCTGGTGATGGCCAACCAGGCCTACCGCAAGATGTTTCCGCTGATCCGCCATCTGTTCGAACCCGGCATCACCTACCGCGAACTGCTGGAGGCGAGCGCGGCGGCCGGACAGTGTGTGGGCGCCGCCGGCCGGGAGGCGGACTGGATCGCGGAGCGGATCGAGCACCACCACGGCGGCGGCCACGCGCGTGAGGACCAGGTGGCCGACGGGCGCTGGCTGTACATGGTGGAGCGGCGCATGCCCGATGGCGAGTCGGTGAGCCTGCGCGTCGACATCACCGCCATCAAGCAACGCGCGCAGGAAGTCGCTGACAGCGAGGCCCGTTATCGCGACCTGATCGAAGGCTCGATCCAGGGGATCATCATCGACCACGACTGGCGCATGATCTTCGCCAATTCGGCGGCCGCGGAGATGCTCGGGTTCCGTACGCCGGCGGAACTGCTGGGCAGAGAGAGCTTGCGCCACCTGGTCGAGGATTACGAGGTGGAGCGCTTGCGCGCGTACGCCGATGCGCGCGACGCCGGTGGCGATGCCCCGTTGGAATACGAAGCGGATATGCGCCGTGCGGATGGCCGGATCATCAGCGTGCAGTGGATGGTGCGCCATATCCGCTGGCGGGGCGAGAAGGTCACCCAGTCGACGCTGGTGGACATCAGTGAGCGCAAGCGGGCGGAACGCGCGTTGCGCGATCACCAGGATCGCCTGGAAGAGCTGGTCGGCGCCCGCACGGCCGAGCTGGAGACGGCGAATCGGGAGCTGGAGGCGTTCAGCTATTCCGTCTCGCACGACCTCGCGGCCCCGCTGCGCCACGTCCGCGGGTTCGCGCGAGCGCTGGAAGAGGATTATGGTGCCGCGCTCGACAGCACCGGCCAGGATTACCTCGCCCGTGTACGGGCGGCCGCGGAACGGATGCAGACCCTGATCGACGATCTGCTGTCGCTGTCGCGGCTGACGCAGACGGAACTCGATCGGGAGTGTGTCGACCTGTCGGCCCTTGCGAACGAGATCGTGAGCGAGCTGCGCAACGACGACACCAGCGGCCGCGATGTGCGGGTCGAGATCACGCCGGGGCTGCGGGCGGAAGGGGATGCCCGCCTGTTACGGATCGTGCTTGATAACCTGTTCGCCAACGCCTGGAAGTACACGGTCCATGAGCCGACGGCATGTATCCAATTTAACGAAGAAACGCACGACGGCATGGTATGGTACATCGTCAAAGATAATGGCGTCGGCTTTGACATGGCCTACGGCGAGCGATTGTTCGGCCCCTTCCAGCGCCTGCACAAGGATGAAGATTTCGCCGGCGTTGGTGTCGGTCTGGCCACGGTCGCGCGCGTCGTCCATCGCCATGGCGGCCGCGTACGTGCCCGCGGCGCGGTGGGGCAAGGCGCGGCGATCGGCTTCACGCTGCAGGCGGTGCCGCGCCGCGGGAATGATGGTCTCGGGGGCAGGATGGGGGCGCCAGTTGATGAATCCCGGTAACGCCTGATGGGCGCAGGCCGGATGGGGTGCGGTGGCCGAGGTGGAATGACGAGAGAGTAGCGATGGCAATCGACATCAGTCCCGGGGAGGTCGACCCGGTTGCCCCAGGAGACCCCCCTCGCGGGATCGAGCACCGGCGCTCTTTGCGGCTGCTCGTGGCCGAGGATTCCGAGGACGACACCCTGCTGCTGGTCCGCGCGCTGCGCCGCGCCGGCTTCGAGACGATGTACCGGCGGGTGGATTACCCGCGGGCGCTGCGCAACGCCCTCGATGAGGCCGAGTGGGACCTCATCATCACCGACTACAACATGCCGCAGTTCTCGCCCGATGACGTCCTCAAGGCGATTCACGACCGCGACCTGGATATGCCCGTCATCCTCGTTTCGGCCCATCTCGCCGACGCGCGCGCGGCGGATGCGATGAAGGCGGGCGTCAACGACTATGTGCTCAAGGACAACCTCTCGCGCCTCGGGCCGGCGGTAGAGCGCGAACTCCGCGAGGCTGATAACCGGCGCGACCACCGGCTGGTCGCGGCCGAACTCGCCCGGGTCGCGTCGCGCGACTCGTTGACCGGGCTCGCGAATCGCCAACAGCTCGAGGCCGATCTCTCCCACGCCTGCCGGTCGATCGGCGATGTCGGTCACGCCTTCCTGTATCTCGATGTCGATCAGTTCCGGGTGATCAACGAGAACTGTGGACATCACGCCGGCGATGAGCTCATTCGCCACCTGGCCGGCGTGATCGATGGGCTCGTTCGCAGCGGTCACACGCTCGCCCGGATCGGGCCGGACGAGTTCGGGGTGCTGATGGAGAACTGCCCCGTCAGCCGGGCCTGGCGCATCGCCGAGCAGATGCGCCGCGCGGTGAATGCCTATCGCTTCTCCTGGGAGGGGCATACGTACCGCATCGGGATCAGTATCGGGGTCGTGGGGATCGGCGAGACCGGGCTGCATGTCCCGGAAATCCTGCGCCGGGCGGATATCGCCTGTCACGCCGCGAAGGACCTGGGCCGTAACGGTATCCGCCTCTATACGGAAGAAGACGTCGACGTGGCGCGTCGCCACGGGGCGATGCAGTGGGTCGCGCGCCTGCAGCAGGCACTGCAGAACGATGAGCTCGTGCTGTTCGAGCAGCCGATCGATCGCGTGGCGGCGCCGGGCGATTACCCGCATGCCGAACTGCTGGTGCGTCTGGAAGAGGCGGACGGCCGGCTGGTCGAGCCGGGGTTGTTCATCCCAGCGGCGGAACAGTTTGAACTGATGCCGTTACTGGACCGTTGGGTGATCGAGCACGCGTTCCGGGCCATCGGCCAGCGGCCGCGCTCGGAGGGGCGCTGGTTCATCAATCTGTCCGGCACGTCGTTGTCGGACGAGACGCTGCCCGATTACGTCGGCGAGCAGCTGATCGCCTCCGGGGTGGAAGGGGCGCGGATCTGTTTCGAGATCACCGAGACCGCCGCGATCGCGAACATGAGCGCCGCCCTGCGTTTCATGTCGCACGTGCGCGAACTCGGCTGCGCGGTGGCGCTGGACGATTTCGGCAGCGGGCTCAGCTCCTTCACGTACCTCAAATCCCTGCCGGCCGATTACCTGAAGATCGACGGCTCGTTCGTGCGCGCCATGATCGACGATGGACTCGACCGGACGATCGTCGAGGCCATCACGAAGATCGGGCACGCCGCGGGCAAGGAAGTGGTCGCCGAGAGCGTCGAGTCCGGGGATGTGCTGGATGCCCTTGCCGGAATCGGCGTCGATTTCGCGCAGGGATACCTCATCGCCAACCCCTGCCGCCTGACGGCTTCCTCGTAGTCGGGGACGGTATTACCCGGCGCGCAGGGCAGCGCACGCGGCAGGCCGTAGGCCGGCTTTTGCCGTAAGGCAACAGCCGGCACGCCGTTGCACAAGGCCGCACCCTCTCCGCCGGCTGGCTCCCGCCGGTCGCAAGCCGGCCTACGTGTTCTGCGGGGAAGGAATCGTGTAGGCCGGCTTTTGCCGTAAGGCAACAGCCGGCACGCCTTTGCACAAGGCCAGACACTGTCCGCCGGCTGGCTCCCTCCGGTCGCAAGCCGGCCTACGTGTTCTGCGGGGAAGGAATCGTGTAGGCCGGCTTTTGCCGTAAGGCAACAGCCGGCATGCCGTTGCACAAGGCCGCACCCTCTCCGCCGGCTGGCTCCCGCCGGTCGCAAGCCGGCCTACGGCCGGGGGACCGGGCGGCTAGCGCTCAGGTATCGGCCGCGACGAGCGGGTCCAGGGACTCGAATACCGTATCGCGGACGTCCTCGACTTCACCGAGCGCGGTGACATGGACATAGTGCGGCGCGCGGTCGTCGCCCGATTCCGCCCACTTGCGGTAATAGCCGATCAGCGGCTCGGTCTGTTCGTGGTACGTGCCCAGGCGCTGGCGCACCGTTTCTTCCTGGTCGTCGTCGCGCTGTTCCAGCGGTTCACCGGTCTCGTCGTCCCGGCCGGCGACCTCCGGCGGATTGAACTCGACGTGATACACGCGCCCCGAGGCCGGATGGACGCGGCGGCCGCTCATGCGGCGGATGATCTGCTCGTCCTCGATGTCCAGTTCGACGACCGCGTCGATATCCACACCGGCCTCGCGCAGGGCGTCGGCCTGGGCGATCGTGCGCGGGAAGCCGTCGAACAGGAAGCCGTTCTCGCAGTCCGGTTCCTCGATCCGTTCTTTGACGAGACCGATGATGATGTCGTCGGAGACGAGATCGCCGCGGTCCATGACTTCCTTCGCCTTGCGACCGAGCTCCGTGCCGGCGGCAACAGCCGCGCGCAGCATGTCCCCCGTGGAGATCTGCGGGATGCCGTAGCGCTCGCTGATATAGGCCGCCTGGGTGCCCTTGCCGGCGCCCGGAGCGCCGAGGAGGATGATGCGCATGAGGTTGCTCCTTCGTGAGGCCGCGCCGCTTGTGTTCCCGGTGCGGCTGTCAGGGATTGAACGGGGCGAGTCGCTGTTCGACGGCGACGTTGCGCAGCCGGACATAGTCCGGCAGACCGTTGCGATAGGGTGGATAGGCTTCACCCGCGATCAGCGGCTGGAGATAACGACGGCAGGCGTCGGTAATGCCGTAGCCGTCTTCGGTGATGTAGTCGCGCGGCAGGCCGGTCTCGACGTTGGCGACATCGGCCAGGTCGACGCAGGCGATGTCCCACTCATAGGGATCGTCGGACAGGCGCCGGATCGCGGGCATCACGGCATTGCGGCCCTCGAGCGCGAACTCGACGGCGGCGCGGCCGACGGCGTAGGCCTGCTCGACATCCGTGGCCGAGGCGATGTGGCGGGCGCTGCGCTGCAGGTAATCGGCGACGGCCCAGTGATACTTGTGGCCCAGCTGCTCCTTGACCATGCCCGCGAGCATCGGGGCCACGCCGCCCAGCTGGGCATGGCCGAAGGCATCGCGGCCACCGGCCTCGGACAGGAAACGGCCATCCGCGTATTGCGCGCCCTCGGAGGCGACGACGGCGCAGTAGCCGTGCTCACGCACCGCGGCGTCGACGCGTTCCAGGAAATGCTGCTGCTCGAACGGGATCTCCGGGAACAGGATCACGTGCGGGGCGTCGCCGGGCTGCTCGGCGGCGAGCCCGCCGGCCGCGGCGATCCAGCCCGCGTGGCGGCCCATCACCTCGAGGATGAACACCTTCGTGGAGGTGCTGGCCATGGAGGCGACGTCGAGTCCGGCCTCGCGGATGGAGACGCCGACGTATTTCGCCACCGAGCCGAAGCCGGGGCAGGTGTCGGTGAGCGGCAGGTCGTTGTCGACCGTCTTCGGGATCCCGATCGCCGTGATCGGATAGCCGAGTTCATCGCCGATCTGCGAGACCTTGTGGGCGGTGTCCTGGGAGTCGCCGCCGCCGTTGTAGAAGAAATAGCCGATATCGTGGGCGCGGAAGACCTCGACCAGGCGTTCGTATTCGGCCCGGTTCTCGTCCAGCCCCTTGAGCTTGTGGCGGCAGGAGCCGAACGCGCCGGCCGGGGTATGGCGCAGCGCGGCGATCGCCTCGTCGCTCTCCTGCGAGGTGTCGATCAGGTCCTCGTGCAGGGCGCCCAGGATGCCGTCGCGGCCCGCGAACACGGTGCCGATACGGTCGCTGTTGCGCCGCGCCGTCTCGATCACGCCGCAGGCGGACGCATTGATCACGGCGGTGACGCCACCGGACTGGGCGTAGAAGGCGTTGTTCCCACTCATCGGGCCGAAAGTTCTCCGTTTCTGCAGCGGCGAGTGAATCCCCGCGATTGTGCCGGAGCGCTGTTCCGGTGTCACGTCGGCCACAAGGGCGAAGGGCGAAGGGCGAAGGGCGAAGGGCGAAGGGCGAAGGGCGAAGGGCGAAGGGCCAAGGGCCAAGGGCCAAGGGCCAAGGGCCAAGGGCATGATCGGTCGTCCGTGTATCCCGGCGGCCTGTAGGAGCGAGCTTGCTCGCGATCGTACCCGCACGGTGCGGCGGTGTTGCAGGAGTGTTGCCGGAGTCCGAAGGATGAGCGGAATCGGGTTGCGTTGTCTGGTTGGGCTCCCTGACGTAGTGTGCCGGTTCTTTCTCCGGCCCTTTGAAGTTCGATGGGGTCGTCCGGTCGGGAATGAACACCGAGCACCTTTCGCAGAAAGGGTAACCAGCCATGTCGAGACCGGCGTCAGCCGCAGGATTCGCCGGCACCAGTCCGTATCGCCAGCAATTGGTGCTCGGGGCGGTATTGATTACGACCTCGGAACTGCTCTTCGCGACCATGGGCGCCGCGCTCAAGCTTGCCGCGGTCGGGGTACCCATCGCCATGATCGTGTTCTTCCGCAGCCTGTTCGGTCTGCTGCCGTTCCTGCCGCTGTTGCTGAAGGATAAAGGCACCGGACTGCGGCCCTCGCCTGGGACCTGGCCGTTGCACCTGTTGCGTGCCGTCGTTGGTCTGAGCGCGATGAGCTGTTTTTTCTACGCATTGGCCCATCTGCCGCTCGCTGATGGCATGCTCCTGAAAATGACCGCACCGGTGTTCATGCCGATCATCGCCGCTCTCTGGCTGGCTGAACGACCATCGCGCCCGGCCATCGTCGCAGTACCGGTGGGGCTGGCGGGGGTCGTGCTCATACTGGATCCGACGGGGGAATTCGCGCCAGCCGCGCTGGTCGGGCTGGCAGGCGGTGTGCTCGCGGCCTGGGCCAAGGTGACGGTCCGCCGCCTCACCCGCTCGGAACCCGCGAGTCGGGTGGTGGTGTCTTTCGGCGTGCTGGCGACGCTGATGAGCGCGCCCTTCGCCCTTGCGGTCTGGCAAATGCCGTCGATGACCGAGTGGGGCCTGCTACTGGCCGTTGGCCTCTGTGCAAGCGGCGGCCAGTGGCTGCTCACGCGCGGTTACGGCGCCGCCTCGCCTGGTCAGATCGGTCCATTCACTTACAGCTCCGTGATCTTCGCCGCCGGCTGGGGGGCGCTGTTGTGGGGCGAGGTCCCGGACACCGTGTTCGTGGCGGGTGCGATTCTGATCGCGGGGGCCGGACTGCTCGCCCTGCGTCAGGACCACCGGCGGAGTGCCGCGACGATGGTGGAGGAGGACTGAGGCGGCAGGGCCAGGAACCTTCGCAGGCCGGCCTTGCCCGGCGCCCCTGTATTAATGACTTGTGCTATTACCGGCCGCCGGGGCATGCCGGCATTGCGCGGCGACATGCTCCCGCCGGTATCCGCCGCGGCGGGCCGCACAAGGCCGGCCTACGTTGCGAGGGATCGGTCGCAGTTTGGGTTGAGGGCCAGAGACCGTAAAAGTATTCGTGCGTCTGCTGCGGGCGCGCCACGGCGGCCGCTTTCGCGGATCCTTCTCGTCACATAAGACTCACTATGCTCCCCGAATGATCGGCGAAAGCGACTCGCCGTACCACGCCCTCGCGACGACGCAGAATACTTTCACGGTCTCGCCAGCGATACCCAACGGATCGAGGCCGGTCGGCAGGGATTGCACTCGATTGCCGACCGAGAGCGCGTCACGTTGGGTTTCCTTCGTCAACCCAACCTACGCGGGCCCATGAGTCGCATCAGCGGACCGGCCACGCGGACTTCGCTCAAAAGCCGAAAAACCGCCGCGCCGTCGCTGTGGTGTTTTTGGCCGTTGTTTCGGGCGATTCGCCGCGTGCCTCGGCGATACGACGGACGATGTGCGGCAGATTGGCCGGTTCATTGCGGCGGGTTTTCGGTTTGGGTTTCAGGTCGCGTGGCATCAGATAGGGGGCGTCGGTTTCCACCATCAGGCGGTTGTCGGGGATCCGGTGGATGCACTCCAGCAGGTGGGTGCCCCGGCGCTCGTCGCAGATCCAGCCGGTGAGGCCGATGTGGCAATCCATGTCCAGATACGCATCGAGCGCCGCCGGTTCCCCGGTAAAGCAGTGCACCACGATGGCGGGGATGCGATCGCGCCATTCGCGCAGGATCGCCATGAAGCGTTCATGGGCGTCGCGTTCGTGGGCAAACACGGGGAGGCCGAGCTCCGCCGCCAGCTCGAGCTGGGCCCGGAAAAGGCGCTCCTGTACCTCGCGCGGCGAGAAATCGCGATTGAAGTCGAGACCGGCCTCGCCCACGCAAGCGACCAGTGGATGTTCCGCCAGCGCCCGCAGATGATCGATCACCCGCTCGCTGGCGTCGGCCGCGACATGCGGATGCACGCCGGCGGTCGCGCGCAGCGCATCCGGATCGCGGCGGGCGAGATCCAGTGCCGCCTCGCTGCTGGCCTCGTCGGCGCCGGTAATGGCGAGGCGGTTCACCCCGGCCTCATGGGCCCGCGCAAGCACCGCATCGATATCGTCGTGAAACGATTCGTGGGTCAGATTCGCGCAGATATCGACGAGGTCCATGGCGGCTCCGCTGGTCGGGAAAGCGCGCAGTGAATCAGGGAATCGGCGGAGCGGCAAGGGTGGTGTGTGAAGGGCTGAGGCGAAGGGCGAAGGGCGAAGGGCGAAGGGCGAAGGGCGAAGGGCGAAGGGCGAAGGGCGAAGGGCGAAGGGCGAAGGGCGAAGGGCCAAGGAAGGTCGTAGGCGCGTTTTCGCCGAAGGCGAACGCGCGCGGTCCCGGTACGGCGGTCGAGGTCTTGTGCACGGGATCCGGACGCCTCGATCGTAGGCCGGCCTTGCCCGGCTCGACCGAGGCGGGGGATCACCACGATGCGGTCCGTGCCGGGCAATGCCGGCACATGGGCGCACGATCCGGGTACGGAATTCGTTCTTCACGCAGAGGCGCAGAGCACGCAGGGAGCGCAAAGAATTCGAAAGAGAGGCCCGCTCCGGACGGTTTTACCGTCTTTCGCCCTCTTGGCGTACTCGGCGCGCTCCGCGCCTCTGCGAGAACCAGAAAACCAAGCCGGACTCGGCCCGCCCGGTCACACCGGGACGAGCCATTTTTAATGCGCCTGTGGAACCTCAGTACCCGATATCCCGATACGAGCGCGCGATCTTCTGGATCGCGACCACGTAAGCGGCCATGCGGTAATCCTTCACCTTCGGGTGGTTCTCGCGGACCTGCATGATCTCCCGGAACGCCAGGCGCATCGTGTCGTCGAGCCCGGAGCGCACGAGATCGAGCTCATCGGCACCACGGGCGATCTCGGCGCGCACCCACTCGGGGACCTGCGTGTTGGTGGCCATCTCGATCGCGGAGATGATGTGGTCGCCGCGCGCCTCGTGGAAGCGTTTCTCCATGCGCCCGAAGCGGACGTGCGCGAGGTTGCGGATCCACTCGAAGTAGGAGACCACGACACCGCCCGCGTTCACGTAGGCATCGGGCAGGATGTGCACGCCGCGCTCGATGAGCTTCTGGTCCGCTTCGAACGTGACCGGGCCGTTCGCCGCTTCGGCGATCAGCGGCGCCTTGATCCGGTCGGCGTTGCCGGCGTGGATCACGCTCTCGAGCGCGGCCGGGATCAGGATGTCGCAGTCGTGCTCAAGCACCTCGGCGCCGTTTTCCACATACGTGCCATCCGGGAAGCCCTTCACGCCGCCCTGCTCACGGATGTGCCGGTGCACGGCATCGACGTTGAGGCCATCGGGATTCACCACGGCGCCGTCGCGTTCGATGATGCCCACGATCGTCGAGCCGTCCTCGACCTCGAGGAAATGCGCGGCGTGGTAGCCGACGTTGCCCAGCCCCTGGACCACGACCCGCTGGTCGCCGAGCTCGCCTTTCAGGCCCGCCTCATGGACGGCCGCCTTGTGGCGGAAGAATTCGCGCAGGGCGTACTGGACGCCACGTCCGGTGGCCTCGTGGCGCCCGCGCACGCCGCCATGCTCGACCGGTTTGCCGGTGAGGGCGCCAAAGTAGTTGATGTCGTCGGGGAACAGCTGCTTGTAGGTATCGACCATCCAGCCCATCTCGCGCGGCCCCGTGCCCATGTCGGGGGCGGGTACGTTCTTCGCGGGACTGAGGAAACCCTTGCTGATCAGTTCGCGCGCGAAGCGGCGCGTGATCTGTTCCATCTGGTCGTCGGTGTATTGCCGTGGATCGATGCAGAGCCCGCCTTTGGAGCCGCCGTAAGGCACGTCCACTATCGCGCACTTGTAGGTCATGAGCGCCGCCAGCGCCTCGACCTCGTCCTGGTCGACGTTGGGCGCGTAACGGATGCCACCCTTGGAGGGCAGGCGGTGGTCGCTGTGGACCGCACGCCAGCCGGTGAACATCTCGGCCTTGCCGTCGATCTCGATCGGGAAGGAGACCTGCAGGACCGTGCGGCAGGTCTTGAGGGCGTCGCCCATGCCGGGTTCGAGTTCCATGATCTCGATCGCGTGATCGACCATGTGTTCCACGCTCTGCCGGAACGACAGGCCGCTGCTGGCTTCGCTCATGAGCCCCTCCTGTTATTGGTGTTCTTGTCCTCGTTTTGCCGGAGCAAGTCCCGGGAATACGGGGCCCGGCCCGGCTCGATCCCGGCCCATTCAGCCACCCCGGGGCGGTGGGCGCAAGCTGTGCTAAGGTCCGTCGCGCGAATCGGATCGGGAGAGCGCAGGCATGGGGCGCAGCAAGAAGGGCCGTCCGGCCGGGCGGCAACAGTCCGCTACCGGGAAAAAGGCAAAGCCGCCGGCGACGCCGCAGGAGGCGTGGCAGCAGGCGATCGCCGCTTACGAGGGCGGCAAGCCGCGGCAGGCGCAGAACCTGCTCGCGCCGCTGCTCGACATGCCCTCGGTCCCGGGCGAGGTGTCGCTTCTGGCCGGCCTGGTGGAGGCCCAGCTGGGGGATTCCCGGCGCGCCGAGGAACACCTCCGCCGGGCCGTGCAGCTGGTGCCGGAACGCGTCGAGGGCTGGCTGGGTCTCGGTAACGCGCAGCATATGCAGGGCCGATTCGACGCGGCCGTCGAGACCTTTCGGCGGGTACTGAAGCGCTCGCCGGACAATCCGACGGCGCTGTACAACATGGCGATGGCCTGGATGGATCAGGGCCGTCATCGCGATGCGCTTGCGAATCTGGAGCGTGTCCTGGAATTGCAGCCGGATTGGCCCGGGGCGGAGCACAATCGGGCGATCTTGCTGGCCAGGCTCGGCTGGGCGGGGCGGGCCCACGACGCATACGAGGCACTGGTGACCAAGAATTCCGACGACCCGTGGCTACGGCTGGAGTTCGCCGGTTTCCTCGATCAGAGCAATCGCGCCGATGAGGCGGCGGCATGGTTGCCGGCGGCGGATGCCTTCGGCGAGGCGACCCAGGGGGCCGCGCAGTCGGAGGGACTGCGAGCCCAGTTGCTTGTGCGCGAGGCGCGCTACGAAGAGGCGCTGGAACTGCTCGACGATGCACACCGGCGTACCGGTGAGGACCTCCTCGGCTATCGGCAGGGTAATCTGCTAGACCGATTCGGCCGCACGGACGAGGCCATGGCGGCATTCAGGCGCGGGAATCTTGCGCGGTCGAAACAACAGGTTGCGAATCGGCTGCGGAGCCGGAAATATCCGGAGTACGTCGCGGAGAAAATTGAACGCGGGATCCTGCCCTGCAAGTCGGCGGAACAGGCTGCAGTCAGCGATGAGCGTCGGACGCCGGTTTTCCTTGTCGGGTTGCCGCGCTCGGGCACGACGCTGCTGGACCGGATGCTGGGCGCTCATCCCGAGACGCAGGTGCTGGAGGAGTTCGATACGCTGCGGACGGCGGAATCAGCATTGGTGGCAGGCCGCTCACCGGCCGAGGCGCGCCAGGCGTACTGGGACTATGTTGATCGGCATATCGATGTGACCGAAGGGCGGATGGTGATCGACAAGAATCCGCTGCACGCGCCGCACCTCGATGTCCTGCCGAAAGTGTTCCCCGACGCGCGCGTGATTATCGCCCTGCGTCATCCCTACGATGCCGCGCTCAGCAGCTACATGCAGAATTTTGAGCTGAATCCGGCAAGTGTGCATTTTCTCGATCTCGGATCCACGGCCACGCTTTGCGCGCGCCTGCTCACGATGATGCAGTTGTTCGAACAGGCCTGTCCGGAGCAGGCGATCCGCTTGCGTTACGAGGACCTTGTGACGGACTTCCAGGCTCAGGTGACGCGGGTACTGCAGGGCATCGGCCTCGACTGGCACGCGGATGTGGCCGAGTACGCGGCCCGCGCAGGCGAGACCGGCATGGTGACGACGCCGAGTTACGAGCAGGTTACCAAAGGACTCTACAGTTCATCGATCGGCCGCTGGCAACGGTATGCGGCCTGGCTGGGGCCATTCCGCGAAGAGATCGGCCCGTTGTTGCCGTATTTCGGGTACGACGAGGCGATGGAGTCGTCGGGTGGTGCGGAAAACGCGGCGACCTGAGTGGGGGCTACGATAGCGGTTTTGCCGTGCGAAGCGCGATCAGCTCAAGAACGTAGGCCGGCTTGCGACCGAAGGGAGCCAGCCGGCGATTTCGGCGTGGTGGCACGCGGCTGCCGGCTGTTGCCTTCGGCAAAAGCCGGCCTACGGTCTGATCGGTTGCTTGCGATGTTTTAGCCGCGATCGGCTTTACCGCCGCCGAGGCAGGGCGGGGATTCCGGTGTGCCGTTGCGGGCCTGCCATTCCTGCGGCGTATACGCGTGGATCGCGAGTGCGTGGACCTGCCCGGCCAGTTCGTCGGCCAGGGTGGCGTTGATCGCGCGGTGCCGCGCGAGCAGGTTCTGTTCGGCGAAACCGTCGCTGACCACCGTCACCCGGAAGTGCGACTCCGCGCCTGCGGGCACGTTGTGGTTGTGGCTCTCGTCCAGCACCTCAAGCCATTCCGGCTGGAAGCGTGTCCCGAGCTTCTCTTCGATGGTCTTTTTCATGCTCATAGCGCAATGCTCGCATTCGGCGCCATTCATGCCAAGTCGCCGTGCTGCGGATACATTGTCCTCCAAGTGCGGCCATTCACGGCAAAAGTGGATCGGGTATCCTCCGTTCCTTTCGGGTGAAGCGGGCGCGCCATGACGCTCGGTCGGGTGCCGCTTCCGAAGGGCCGCCTGGCGCGGCTGTCTGACGGTATTGTCGACTGCTTGTAAGGCGCGAGTCGCCGCTCCGGCACGGCCTCCGTGAGCCAGCGAAATCGCCGGACGGGGATGCGCTGCGCTACCATGAGAGTTTCTATCCCGGCCCGGTGGATGCGGCGTAATGGGGCGCAGGGCTCTACAGCAGGCGGTACCTTCGCCCCGGATTCGGAAAACAGCAATGAGCAAAAGGAAAACCAGTCGAGCAGCCGGAAAACAGACCAGGAAGGGCGCGCGCGGAGCTGCTTCCGTCAGTCCCCAGCAGCAGTTCGCAGACCTGGTGGCCGCGTATCAGGCGGGGCGCTACGAAGAGGTCGTGACCGGTGCGACACGCTTTACCACCCGATGGCCTGACCAGGAGGCCGGATGGAACCTGTTGGCTGAAGGCCAGCGCATGATGGAGCGCCTCGACGAGGCTGAGGTTGCCTGCCGCAAGGCGGTGTCGATCAACCCGGAGAGCGCGGAGGCGCATAACAACACGGCCAATGTCCTGCGCGACCGTGGGGCCATGGAGACCGCGGAGACGGAATACAGGGAGGCGCTCGCGCTCAAACCCGGCCTGGTGGAAGCACATTTCAATCTGGGGAATCTGCTTCTGGGTCAGGAGCGACTCGTCGAGGCGGCCACTGAATTCCACGCGGCTGTCAACGGGCGTCCCAACGAGCCGTTGTATCTCTATTCGCTCGGCGCGGTCCTCGGGAGACTCGAGAACTACGCGGATGCGCGGATGGCTCTCGAACGTGCGGTACGGCTGCAGCCCGGTTACTTCGAGGCCCACATCGAACTCGGGCGCGTCTGCCGCGAGTTGGGCGAATATGACAGGTCAAGGGCCGCGTTCGAGCAGGCGGTGGCCCTCCGGCCGGAATCCCCAAGGGGGCATTCCCAAATGGGGACGCTGCTCCAGATTACGGGAGATCTCGCCGGCGCCGAGCGATTCGGTCGCAAGGCTCTGGAAATCCAGCACGATTACGCACCGGCCTGGTATTTGATCGCCAACTCCCGTGATTTCTCCGCGTCGGATCCGGAACTCGAGGAGATGGAAGCCCTGCTGGAGAAGCAGGATCTCGGCGTAACGGCGCGCTCGTTGCTGCATTTCGCCCTCGGCAAGGCGCATAGCGAGGCCGGCGCGGATCCTGGTCTGGTTTTCCGGCATTACCAGGCGGGATGTGAGGCCATGCGCAGGAACATGGACTATGACATCGCCGGTCCCGAGAAGTTGATGGATGATATAGCACGGGCATTTTCCGCTGAGTGGATGTCCGCTACCCGCACAACAGGGGATCCGACGGATGCGCCGATCTTCGTCGTTGGCATGCCGCGTTCCGGAACCACCCTGACGGAACAGATCCTGGCGAGCCATCCGCGGGTTCATGGTGCCGGTGAATGCGTTGATCTCGACAACCTCATTCTGTCGAAGGATGCCGCCAGCGGTTCTACCTTCCCGGAATGGGTGCCGGGCATGCCGGACAATGAGCTGGCGATGCTCGGTGCCCACTACCGGTCGCGGGTGGTCGACCCCGCCGCTCCGGCCGAGCGTGTGGTCGACAAAAGACCATTCAACTTCTTTCATCTGGGCTTGATCGCGAAGGCCCTCCCCAACGCGCGGGTGGTGCATCTACAGCGCGATCCGGTGGACACCTGTCTTTCCTGCTATATGCAGCGCTTCTCGGAAGGGCACCAATGGACGAACGATCTGAAGGAACTCGGGCTTTACTATCGCGCGTACGCGAAGCTGATGGATCATTGGCGTGAGGTGCTGCCGGAAGGTTTCATGCTGGACTTCTCCTATGAGGAGTTGACTGCGAACCCCGAGACACAGATCCGACGGTTGCTGGTTCACTGCGGACTCGAATGGAATCCGGCCTGCATGGACTTTCACAAAACAAAGCGTGGCGTCAACACACCGAGTGTCAGTCAAGTCCGTAAGCCGATCTATCGGACTTCCGTTGCCAAATGGCACAGATTCCGCGGTCATCTCCAGCCGCTGCTGGACGCCCTCGGGCCACTGGCACCCCCGAACCGCGAGTAGCGTTAATGGAGCCAGACTGAGGTAGTTCCGGCCTGACGTTTGGTTTCGGGGTACAGCGTTTGGGCGAATGCAAAAGGCGGGGAGGCGAGAGTCTGGGGTGACTGTGTATAAGCAGTGGCAGGATGCGGTCGTGTTCCTTCTGGGGCTGATCGGCCGTCTGCATGGCTGCGTTGACGGGTCGAAATCCTAGTTCGAACTTTTGAGGAATCTCAAAAAGAAAAGGCGCCCCGTGGGGGCGCCTTTTCCGTACAGCCGCTATGTCCGGAGCGGACTTAGAAGCTGTGCTTTACGCCGAACGCGAGCGTGTTCTGCTCAGGATCGGAGGCATTGCCGCCATCGACCTCCACGGTTTCGAACTCGCCGTAGATCTTCGTGCGCGAGCTGAATTCTTTCTGCGCCTGGAGGAAGAAGGTGGTCATGTCACCCGCGTCGCTGTTGTTGGCGTCGTTGTCACCGGCGCCGACACCAAGGTAGCCACTATAACCACTGCCGAAGTCCATGCCGCCCAGGATGTTGAAGGCGGACGGATCGTCGCCGACAGCACTGGCAGTCTGCTGGTCACGGTCGGCCATGAAGTAGGTGCCACCGACGTAGAACGGGCCACTCGACCAGCGACCACCGAGCGTGATCATGGACGGATCAGCGGTTGAGGCGCCGGCCGCCGTATCCGAGTTCGACTCGGAGTAGAACGTGCCGTTGACCGTAAAGTCACCGAAGGTGCCTTGAGCACCGATCGTGACGTTATCGATCGCCTCGTCATCGTTGGCCGCGTAACCGCCGGATCCGAAGGTGTTGGCCGCGCCATCGTTGTCCTTAGAGCGCAGTGCAACGGTGAACGTGAACGGGTCGGACGAGTAGCCGCCGCCACCGTAGGTGTACGCCACGGTGTTATCGACACGGAGGCCGGACGGGTCGTCAGCGGTCAGGAACCCGACGCCGTTGGTCATGAAATAGTGCGTGGCACCACCGTGACCGTCGGTGCGGTAGTGGTTCCAGCCGGCGTACTCGTACAGGACACCCCACATCGTACCCAGCTTCACCGTGCCGAAGTCGCCACTCAGCGAAACATTCGACAGACGGGTGTTGACGTTGGAGTCCTCGTTCGCGGAGCCGCCCGTCACGCCGGTGGTGGTGCCGATGCCGAACTCGAAGGTGTAGCCGGCGGTCAGGCCGTTGCCCAGATCCTCGGAGCCGCTCACGCCGAAGCGGGACTCCAGCGTGTCGGACATGCCGAGACCGGCTTCATCGTCAGTGGTGTTGTAAATCAGGGCGCCCACACCGCCATTGTCGGTGCTGGTGCTTTCGAACGTGGTGTTGAGAGAGCCATACACTTCGGCCGCCTGAACGGAGGCCGGCGCCACGACGGCGCTGGATACGGCGAGAGCAATCAGGGATTTCTTCATGGTCATTTCAATGATCCCATTGGTGTTTGGACAGAAGCTTCTGTGGACCATGCACCCGTGGGTACTGAATCCACCGCTTATAAACCTACCACGCCTGTTGCGGGTGCGCCACAACCGTTCACGGATGCGACTTACAATGCCCCAAACGTGACAGGGTGAACGGAGCGTAATGCACCATTACATTCGTTTCAAGCTCGACGGGGGTATTTCGATGCGGAAATAGACTTTCGAGGAAGCCGCTCATCTGTTGCATTTATGCAACAGATGAGCGGCGCGGAATGACTCAGAGGAGGCCTTCGTCGCCGAGCCAGTCTTCGGCGCCTGGATGCAGGGGTGCATCAACAGCCCCGACGCCGCGTGCCATGCCCGCCGGTTCCAGGCTGTCGAATGCACGGTGCCAGTCGCTGAACTGTTCGGATTGCTCAAAGACCGAGCGCGTCACTTCGCGCACGATCCGCTGGGGTGTGTTCGTGGATGACAGCAGCAGGGAGCGCACGCCATAGGTGTTGATCTCGCCGGATTCGCCGCTGTACGTGCCGCCGGGAATGACGGTCGTTTCGTAATACGAGGCGGAACGCACGAGACGATTGATGGCGGGGCCTTCGAGCTGAACGATCGAACCACCGCAGGCAAGGGTCTCCTGGACGGAGTTGTTGGGATGGCCGGTCACGAATACGGCGACATCGATTTCTTCTTCGCAGAATGCATTCACCTGCGCCGTCATATCGAGGCGCTCCGCGCTGGCGAAGTCGTCCTCCGTCCAGCCGAGCGCATCCATCAGGGTCACCATGCTGACCGCTTCCCCGGAGGTCTCCGGTCCGATGTTCACCCGTTGCCCGCGCAGATCCTGGACGGTTTCGATATCGGCATCGGAGCTTGCGACCAGCGTCAGTGTCTCGGGATGCAGGGCGAAGACGGTCCGCAGGCCCCGGAATTCACCGATTTCGCCGAATGGTCCATTGCCGCGCCACGCCTGCTGGACCACATCCGATTGTGCAATGCCGAATTCACGTTCCCCCTGGCGCAGTGCGAGGATATTCTCGACGCCGCCGGGTGAGCTTTTGACGGTGCAGCGGATCTGGTGGTCGTTGCGTTGCGCGTTCACCAGTGAGCAGATGGCGCCGCCGGCCTGATAGGCCATGCCGCTGACATCGCCGGTACTGATGCTGATGAATGATCCGGCCGCATGCACCGAACCGCCCGCCGTCATCATCACGGCGGCCAACCCGGCCGTCAGCCAACTTCGTGTTTGCATTGCGGCCATGGAATCCTCCCGCAGACCTGGTTTTCGGTTATGTCGTTGTCGGCGCATTCTAACAGCATGTTGATCGGGGGCTGCCTGCCGCTTTTTGCGTTGTTCCTGATCGATCGGGGGCGGGCGACGTGTGGATCGCCATGCGCGTTGGCGTGCCCATGTCGGTTGATCGCGAGCAGGCTCGCTCCTACAGGAATTGTGCCACCGCGGTTCAAATTCACTTGTAGGAGCGAGCTTGCTCGCGATTGCCCCGCGGCACGTTTGCAGACGTCATGACCGACCCCGTCCGCAAGATCATCCATGTCGACATGGACGCGTTCTTTGCGTCCGTGGAGCAGCGTGACGACCCCTCGTTGCGCGGCGTGCCGCTCGCGGTCGGGGGGTCGCCCAACGGGCGGGGCGTCGTCGCGGCCGCGAGTTATGAGGCGCGAAAGTACGGTGTGCGCTCGGCGCTGCCGTCGGCCCGTGCGCTGCGCCTGTGTCCGGACCTGGTCTTCGTGCGGCCCCGCTTCGAGACCTATCGCGAGGTATCGCGCTCGATCCGCGCGATCTTCGCCGCCTACAGCGATCGGATCGAGCCGCTGTCGCTGGACGAGGCCTACCTGGATGTTACCGACAGCCCCTGCTGCGAGGGATCGGCGACACGCATGGCGGGCGAGATCCGCGAGCGTATCCGCACGGAGCTGGGGCTTACGGCGTCGGCCGGCGTCTCGTACAACAAGTTCCTGGCCAAACTCGCCTCGGACCAGGACAAGCCGGACGGGCTGTTCGTGATCCGCCCGGAGCAGGGCGAGGGCTTTGTGCAGTCGCTGCCGGTCAGCCGCATCCACGGGATCGGGCCGGCGACCACCGCGCGCATGAGCGCGCTCGGTATCGAGACCGGCGCGGACCTGCGGGCGTGGTCGCGTGAGGCGCTCGTGGAGCGTTTCGGCAAGGCGGGTGACCGCTATTACTGGCTGGCCCGGGGCATCGACGACCGTCCGGTGCAGAGCCGGCGGGTGCGCAAGTCGATCGGGCAGGAAAACACCTTCGCGACGGACATGACCGAGTTCGAACCGATGCAGGCCGAACTCGAGCGGCTGGCCGGGCGCGTCGCCGAACGGCTGGAAGCGCTCGAGGTGATCGCGCGGACGGTGACCGTGAAAGTCCGTTTCGCCGATTTCTCGATCGTGACGCGCAGCTGGACCGCACCGGGCGGACTGGCGACGCTCGAGGATCTGCGTCCGTTGCTCGGGCTGCTGCTGGAGCGTGCATTGCCCGAACATGCCGCCGTCCGGCTGCTGGGCGTCACCGTCTCCAACCTCGAACCGCGTGATGTGCACCAGCCGGCGCTTTGGGGGTGACCTGTGGTGCGTGTCGAATTTTCCGGGAATATGGGGATTTCCGGCGCCGGGGTTCCGATGCGTGGCTGCGAGCACATTCGCGAGCAAGCTCGCTCCGTAGGCGCGTTTTCGCCGACGGCGAACGCGCGCGCCAGCGGTACGGCGGATCCCTTGCTTCTACCGGTAACGGTGGTACGGCAGGATCGCGCGCTTCGGGTAGGCTGCGCGTCTTCGACCGGTGCGGTGGCTCCGGTCGAAGACGCGCCTACGGCATGCCTCCACCACTTCGACCGCATGGGGACGTAGTCGAGGCGGAAGTGCTTGTGCAAGTGCTACAGGTCGCACCAACCGTTTTCCGGGGTATGCGAGCGTAGGCCGGCTTCCCCGGCGCCAGGGGGAATGCCGGCATTGCGCGGTGGGATGCCAGGGACGTCGGGGATCGCCACGAGCCGCGCAAGGCCGGCCTACGTTTTCTTTGCGCGCCTTGGCGAGAACCCAAACAGCGTCGGATTCTGCCCCGGCGCGAGCGTCAGGTGATTACCCGTCTGGATCGAAGACGATGCTGACGCGGCGGTTGTGGCGGCTTTTCTTTTCGATCTTGGCGACGCGGACGCGGCCGATTTCGGCGGTGCGGGCGACGTGGGTGCCGCCGCAGGGCTGGAGGTCGATGTCGCCGATGCGGATGAGGCGGATGTCGCCTTCGCCGCGGGGCGGCTGGACGGAGAGCGTCTTGACGAGTTCCGGACGGACGTCGAGCTCGGCCTCGGCGATCCACTCGGCCGTGACGGGGTGATCGGCCGCGATCAGCGCGTTCAGGGATTCGGTGACGGTCTCGCGGTCGAGCGTGCTCTCGGGCAGGTCGAAGTCGAGCCGGCCCTTGTCGGCGCCCACGGAGCCGCCGGTGACGGGGGCGGGGATGGCGACCGAGAGCAGGTGCATGCAGGTATGCATGCGCATGTGCGCGTGGCGCCGGGACCAGTCGATCTCGCCGCTGATGCGGTCGCCCACCGCGGGGAGCGTTGCACCTTCGCTGATGTGATGCAGGACGGCGCCGGCATCGCCCTTGCGGGTGTCGGCGACCGTGAGCGTGCTGCCGTCGGCGAGCGTCAGGGTGCCGCTGTCGCCGGGCTGGCCGCCGCCATGCGGGTAGAACAGGGTGCGGTCGAGCACGACGGCGTTGTCATCGACGACCTCGACCGTTGCCTCGAATCGGGTCTCGTAGGGCGATTCGCGGAACAGCAGCGCCGTGGTCACGCCTGTTTCTCCGCCGCGATCCGCTCGGTGAGGAAGTTCGTGAGACCGTCCAGCGGGATGTTGTCCGGCTCGGCCGCGGCGCGCGGTTTGTATTCGGCGGTGCCGGCATCGAGGCCCTTGTCGGAGAGCACGATGCGGTGCGGGATGCCGATCAGGTCCATGTCGGCGAACTTCACGCCGGGGCGCGTCTCGCGATCGTCGAGCAGGACGCTGATACCGGCGGCCTGGAGTTCGCCGTACAGCGACTCGACGGCCTCGCGCAGCCGGTGCGACTTGTGCATGTTGATCGGCACGATGGCGAGCTCGAAGGGCGCGATGGCGGCCGGCCAGGTGATGCCGCGGTCGTCGTGGCCCTGCTCGATGGCGGCCGCGACCAGGCGGGTGACGCCGATGCCGTAACAGCCCATATAGAGCGTCACGGGTTTGCCGTCCTCGTCCAGCACCTCCGCGCCCATCGCCGCGGAGTATTTCTGCCCGAGCTGGAAGATATGCCCGACCTCGATGCCGCGCAGGATATCGAGGCGGCCGCCGTCGGGCGCGATGTCGCCCTCGACCACGTCGCGCAGATCGGCCGCCTCCGGTTCCGGGAGGTCGCGGCCCCAGTTGATGCCGGTCAGGTGTTTTTCGGCCTGGTTCGCGCCGCAGACGAAGTCGGCCAGCGGCAGGGCCGCGTGGTCGGCGATGACCGGGACGTCGAGCCCGACCGGGCCCAGCGAGCCGGCGCCGGTGCCGGCCACCTCGCGGATGCGCGCATCGCTCGCCATGGTCAGCGGATCGGCGACGGCGGCCAGCCCCTCGGCCTTGATCGCGTTCAACTGGTGGTCGCCGCGCAGGACCAGCGCGACGAGTCCGCCCTCGGCGCCCTCGACCAGCAGGGTCTTGAGGCAGCGCGCGAGCGGCACATCGAGCTGGCGCGCCAGGTCGTCCATCGTCTGCACGCCGGGCGTGTCGACCGTGGCCAACTCCGCGCCCGGGGCCGGGCGCGGTGTCGGGTCCGGCTGGGCGACGGCCAGTTCGACGTTGGCGGCGTATTCGCCGCTGTCCGAGTAGGCGATGGCGTCCTCGCCGCTGGAGGCGAGGACGTGGAATTCCATCGAGCGCGAGCCGCCGATGGCGCCCGAGTCGGCCTCGACCGCGCGGTATTCGAGCCCGAGGCGGTCGAAGATCCGGCGGTAGGCGTCGTACATGCGGTCGTAGCTCGCCTGCAGCCCCTCGGGCGACAGATCGAAGGAATACGCGTCCTTCATGACGAACTCGCGCGAGCGCATGACGCCGAAGCGCGGGCGGATCTCGTCGCGGAATTTGGTCTGGATCTGGTAGAAGTTCAGCGGCAGCTGGCGATAGCTCTTGAGTTCGCGCCGCGCGATGTCGGTGATTACTTCCTCGTGGGTCGGCCCGAAGCAGTTGTCGCGCTCGTGGCGGTCACGGATCCGCAGCAGTTCGGGGCCGTACTCGTCCCAGCGCTTCGATTCCTGCCACAGTTCCGCGGGCTGGACGGCCGGCAGCAGCAGTTCGAGTGCGCCGGCGTTGTCCATCTCCTCGCGCACGATGTTCTCGATGCGCCGATACACGCGCAGGCCCAGCGGCAGCCAGCTGTAGATGCCGGCGGTCAGGCGGCGGATCATGCCGGCGCGCATCATCAGCTGGTGGCTGACGATCTCGGCGTCGGCCGGGGTTTCCTTCAGCGTATTGAGGTAGAACTCGGAGACGCGCATCGGGCGGTCTGCTCCATGGCGGGGCGAGGGCGCCCGATTGTAAGGAACCAGCGGGCCGCGCGGGAAGCTCGGTGACTACGCGAGCGGCGCGTACGCCCTGGTCAGGCGTTGTCGGCTTCGTGCCGGCGGGTCATGCGCCACTCTGGCCATCCAGCCCCTTGCAGTGATCCCGCAGCTGCCCCTGGACGCGTTCCAGGCGCTGGGCCCGGCCCTCGTCGTCGAGGGTGGTCAGCGTGCCGTCCTCGGCCTTGACCCGGATCGGCCGGTCACCCTGCAGGATTTTCTCTCGGTCGCGCAGATCGTTGCAGAAGTCGGCGATCATTTCCTGTTCCGCATCGCCGTTTTCGTTGTCGGCGTTGCCGTCCTCGCCTTCGCCGTCGCCACCCTGCCTTTCGGCGGTATCCGTGGGCGGTGCGGCATCCGGCGTGATGACGGTCGGGGTCCCGGAGGGCGGCGGCTGTTGCGAGTAGTGCGTGACGCCGTCTTCATCGACCCATTTGTAGACCTCGGCCATGGCGACGGCCGGTATGAGCGACAGCAGGCTGGCGATGACCAGCAGGCGGGGACGGACGGGGCTCATGCACTTCTCCAGGGCAGCGCCGGCTACCGGATTATGCCACAGCCACGGGGATCCGGCGGAGGACGTGGACGACCAGTGCTATGATCCCCCGTGCGCGAACTGGACCGCCCCGATCATGCTCGACGTCATCCACGCCTGGTATCGGCGCAATTTCTCCGATCCACAGGCCGTCATCCTCGTTATTCTGCTCGTCGCCGGCTTTTCGGTGGTGCTGTTCGCCGGCGATATCCTTGCCCCGGTACTGGTCGCGTTGATCCTTGCCTACCTGCTGGAGGGCGTGGTCATGGCGCTCGAGCGCTGGCGGGTCCCGCGCCTCGCCGCGGTGAGTTTCGTGGTGCTCGGGTTCGTCTTCCTCGCCGTGGTCATACTGCTCGGCCTTGCGCCGCTGCTGTCGCGTCAGGTGGCCCAGTTGATCCGCGAGGTCCCCGGCATGGTCTCCCAGGGTCAACAGGCCCTGCTGCGCCTGCCCGAGATGTACCCGACCCTGTTCACCGAGCAGCAGGTGCGCGAGCTGATCGGCACACTGCATGCCGAGGTGGCCGATTTCGGGCGCGCGGTCCTGTCCGTGTCGCTGTCGCAGGCGGTGAGCATCTTCACGTTCATCATCTACGTGATCCTGGTCCCGCTGCTCGTGTTCTTTATGCTCAAGGACAAGGATCGGATGATCGCCTGGGCCACGGAGTTCCTGCCGCGGCGGCGTGAACTGTCGTTCCAGGTGTGGCAGGAGGTCGATGACAAGATCGGCAACTACATCCGCGGCAAGGTCGTGGAGATCGCGATCGTCTGGCTGGTGAGCTATGTCACGTTCGCGCTGATGGGGCTCAATTACAGCCTGCTGCTGTCGTTTGTGGTGGGGATTTCCGTGATTGTTCCCTACGTCGGGGCGATCTCGGCAACCATCCCGATCGCGCTGATCGGCTATTTCCAGTGGGGTTTCGCCGCCGAGTTCTGGTGGCTGTTGCTGGCGTATCAGATTATCCAGCTGCTGGACGGCAATGTGCTCGTGCCGGTGCTGTTCTCCGAGGTGGTCAATCTCCATCCCGTGGCGATTATCGTCGCGGTGCTGTTCTTCGGCGGGATCTGGGGCATTTGGGGCGTGTTCTTCGCCATCCCCCTGGCGACGCTCGTACAGGCGGTCCTCAACGCATGGCCGCGTGTGCAGCCGCCCCAGGAAGAGGCGGAAGCGGATAATGGGGCGTCTTCGTCCGCGTAGGCGCGTTTTCGTCGAAGGCGAACGCGCGCATCGATTGCACGGCCCGGGATATATCGCACGGCCGCGTGAGCACCGACTGCGGATGGGCTTGCGCGGCGTTGGAGCGCGAACGACGCGGTTCGCCGCGCGCCGGTGCGCGTATTGATCCGGTCGCCCGCCGCGGATGTGCAGGGTGCGCGAATCCGGATTCGGGGCTGGCTGCGCGCATTCGACCGGCGCTCGGCCGCGCCGGTCGAAGACGCGCCTACGATTCTGCCGCCTGCCGCCGATCTACAGGAAAATCAACGCCCCCATCCCGAGGAATGAGCCGAAGCCGACCACGTCGGTGATGGTGGTCAGGATGACGCCGCCGGCGAGGGCGGGGTCGATGCCCATGCGCTGGAGCAGCAGCGGGATCAGCACACCGAAGGCGGCGGCCATCGCGAGGTTGAGTACCAGCGCGATGCACAGGATCAGCGCCAGCGGCCCGTTGCCGAACCAGATCAGGGCCACCACCGCCAGCAGTGCCGCCCAGACCAGGCCATTGGCGGCCGCGACCGCCAGTTCCTTGAGCATCAACGGGCGCGTGTTGCGGCGGGTGATCTGCCCGAGGGCAAGGCCGCGGATGACGATGGTCAGGGTCTGGGTGCCGGCGATGCCGCCCATGCTGGCGACGATGGGCATGAGGATCGCCATCGCGACGACCTGCTGCAGCGTCGCCTCGAACTGGCCGATGACCCACGCGGCGAGGAACGCGGTCATGAGGTTGATGCCCAGCCAGACCGCGCGTCGGGTCGATGCCTGACGGATGGGCGCGAAGAGGTCTTCCTCGGCGTCCAGACCGGCGCGACGCATCATCGAATTCTCGGCATCTTCCCGGATTACGTCGACAACGTCGTCGATCGTGATGCGACCAAGGACGCGGCCCTCGGCATCCGCAACCGGGTGCGAGATGAGGTCGTGGTCCTCGAACTGGCGGGCGACATCGCCGGCCGGGGTTTCCGGGGCGATCGGCTCGACTTCACGGTCCATGACCTCCGATACGAGCAGGCTCGGATCGCTGGTGAGCAGCGTGTCGATGCCGAGGATCCCGCGGAAGCGGCCATAGCGGTCGACGACCACGAGCCGGTCGGTATGCGGTGGCAGTTCGCCGCGCGAGCGCAGATAGCGCAGTACCACCTCGAGCGTGACGTTGGCACGCACCATCACGCCATCGACGTTCATCAGACCGCCGGCGCTGTCCTCCGGCCACGCCAGCACCTCTTCCAGGCGGCGGCGGTTCTGCTTGTCCATGCCCGCGAGGACTTCGCGGACGACCGTCTCCGGCAGCGACTGGACGAAGTCGGCCATGTCGTCGATGTCGAGCTGCTCGGTGGCGGCCAGCACCTCGCCGGGTTCCATGTCGTCCACGAGCGTCTCGCGGACGTCTTCGCCGACTTCGAGCAGGACTTCGCCGTCGACGTCCGTCGGGACATGCGCCCAGAGTAGGGTCCGCTGCGGACGCGGCAGGGATTCGAGCAGGTCGGCGATTTCGGCCGGGTGCAGCGCGGAGAGCGTCTGTTCGACCTGGCGCGCGGTCCCGCCCTCCAGCAGTTCCTCGACGACCGACAGGCGTTCGGCATTGCGGTCGACGGGTGCGGTCTCGGCCATATCCTGCTCCGGCGTTACGGGCGGTCGTGCCGAGTGTACGGGAATGGGGAAGTGGGGCGTAACCGCGGAAGGATGGTAGGGCCAAGGGCCAAGGGCCAAGGGCGAAGGGCGAAGGGCGAAGGGCGAAGGGCGAAGGGCGAAGGGCTGCGGTGGGTGTGTGGGCCGGCCGTTGCCGGCGCCCGTCGCGTTGCAGTCGTGCACCGGCATTCACCGCCGGGGAATGCCGGCATTGCGCGGTGACGTGTCCCGGGCCGGTAGCCATTGCCGCGGAGCGCACAAAGCCGGCCTACGTTCCGATGAGTGGGATGATCCGTCGTAGGCGCGTTTTCGCCGAAGGCGAACGCGCGCATCGATTGCACGGCACGGGATCTATCGCACGGCCGCGTGAGCACCGACTGCGGATGGGCTTGCGCGGCGTTGGAGCGCGACCGACGCGGTTCGCCGCGCGCCGGTGCGCGTATGGATCCGGTCGTCCGCGGCGGCTGTGTCGGTGGCGGGAATCCGGTTCCGGGGCGCGCTGCGCGCATTCGAACGGCGCTCGGTCGCGCCGTCCGAAGACGCGCCTACGCGGCGGAAAACGCAGCAGGCGGAGGGCTTATTCGCCTTCGCCGAAGTAGTCTTCGACCAGGTCCACTAGCTGGCGCCGGGCTTCTTCTTCGTCCGGGCCTTCGATGTGCAGGGTGAGCGTGGTGCCCTGGCTGGCGGCAAGCATCATGACGCCCATGATGCTTTTGCCGTTGACCCGGCGGCCTTCCTTCTCGATATCGATCGCGCTCTCGAACGTCGAGGCGAGGCTGACGAGCTTGGCCGCGGCACGGGCGTGGAGTCCCAGTTTGTTGATGATGCGGACTTCAGCCGTCTGCATCGATCCGCCTCCCGGCTGCGGCTGTCATCAGGGTGGTTTCGTTTCCGGATGGCGTCCGGTTGAGCGTGTGCAGCGGCCGTCGAACCACGACCGTCATAACGGTGCCTGATCCGGTGGGCCGCACTCGATCACGCCGACATGGGCGCCATCGCCGGCGCGTTCGATCAACTGTGCCAGATCGCAGCGGGCGTATGTGAACACGCGCAACACCATCGGCAGGCTGATGCCGGAGAGTACGCGAACGTGGTGCTTCGGCGCCAGCCGTTGGGCGACATTGCAGGGTGTTGCGCCGATCAGATCCGTCAGGACCAGGACACCGTCGCCGTCATCGGCCTTGCCGACCGTATCCATTACCTCGCCCTCGAAACGTTCGACGTCATCGCCGGCGTTGAAGGAGCAGTGGTGCACGTCCATGGCCTGACTGCCGAGGATCGATTCCGCGGCGTCGACGATGGCCTTGCCGATCCCGTTGTGGGTGATGGTGACCAGCGCGACACTCATGGGTGTCGGGTGCGGCATCGTTGGGACGGCGCCGGCGGGATTCCGCCGTGCGGGGGTTTCTCGGTCACCCGGTGTGAGTGCATGACAGTGGGCCGACGGGACACATGCGTAACATAACCGAGTCCGGCGGCGAGGCCAAAGGCCGTGGCGTTCCCGAGCCGGTGCGCGTGCACGGTCACTGGCGGCTGATCCGGTCGCTGAGCTGGAGTTCGCGGTGGCGCACCGAGACCTGCTCGATGCGATCCCGGAAGTACGTCGCGAGCCGATGCGCGAGATAGACGGAACGGTGCTGGCCACCGGTACAGCCGAGGGAGACGGTCATGTAGGCGCGGTTTTCGGCCTGGAAGGCCGGCAGCCAGCGCTCGAGGAAGTCGCGGATCGATTCGAACATGCGTTCGACATCGGCGCTGGCTTCGAGGTACGCCGCCACCTCCTGGTCCGTGCCGGTCAGGGCCCGCAGGCGGGGTTCCCAGTGCGGGTTGGGCAGGCAGCGCACATCGAACACGAAATCCGAATCCAGTGGAACGCCGTTCTTGAAGCCGAACGACTGCAGCAGCAGGGACAGGCCGTGGGGGTCATCCGGCAGCAGCCGCTCGCGCAGCAGCGCGCGCAGGCCGTGCAGGTTGAGGTGCGTGGTGTCGATCAGCAGATCGGCCCGATCGCTGATGCCCGAGAGGAGCTCCTGTTCCCGGTCGATCGCCTCGACCAGCGGCATACCGTCGCGTGACAGCGGGTGCTTGCGCCGCGTCTCCGAGAACCGGCGCAGCAGCGTTTCGGAGGCGGTCTGCAGGAACACCACCTCCACGCTCAGACCGTCGCGGTCGCGCAGCCGGTCGAGCAGTTCCGGGAACGCGCGCAGGTCGGTGGCATCGCTGCGGGCGTCGATCCCGACCGCGACGCGTTCGTGGATGGCCATGTTGCCCGTGAGCAGCTGCTCCACCAGCGGGCTGATCAGGCCGGTCGGCAGATTGTCGATGCAGTAGAAGCCCTCGTCCTCGAGCGTGTTCAGCGCCACGCTCTTGCCGGAACCGGACAGCCCGCTGACCACGATCAGTCGCATTCGCCGTCTCCTTCCATCGCCCGCTGCTGGCGTGCCATCAGGTCGGTGGTGGCGTTGTAGCCGCGCTGCGCCAGCAGGAAGTTGCGGACCGCGGCCTCGGTCAGGACCGCGAGGTTGCGCCCCGGCGCCACCGGGAGCGTCATCGTGTCGATCTCCACGCCGAGGATCTCTGTCGTGGACAGATTGCCATTGAGGCGGTCGAGCTGCTCGCGCAGCGCGCTCGTAAGCGGCTCCAGATGGATGATGAGCTGCAGCCGCTTGCGCTGGCGGATCGCGGCGTCGCCATACATCCGGCGGATATTGAGTACGCCGAGGCCGCCGACCTCCAGGAAGTCCTGAAGGATGTCCGGGGCGCTCCCTTCGATCGCGTCGGGCAGTGGCCGCCACAGTTCCGGCGCATCGTCGGCGACGAGGCTGTGGCCGCGTGACACCAGCTCCAGCGCCATCTCGCTCTTGCCGGCACCGCTCGCGCCCGACACCAGTACACCGACACCAAGCACGTCCATGAATACACCGTGCTGCACGGTTCTTGCCACGAGATCATGGCTGAAGCTGCGGCGCAGGGTGCGGATGACAAGCTCGGAGCCGGCGGTCGCGCTCAGCAGTGGAATGCCGGCTGCGCGGGCCCGGTCGACGAGCGGCTCAGGCGGTGAGAGGCCGTCAGTCACGATGACGCCACAGAGCCGATCCCCGAACAGGCGATCGAGTAGATCGGCGCGGCCGGCCTCGTCCTGCGCCTTCCAGAAATCCAGCTCGGTCTGGCCGAGGATCTGGATCCGGTTCGCCTGGATCAGATTGAGGTGTCCGACCAGCGTGGGTGGGTCCGCGGCGGCGTTGGCCGCGGGCAGGACCGGGGCCTGGCCGCGATCGAGGACCACCGCCTGCAGGCCCAGCTCGTCGGTCAGCCGGTCGCAGAAGTTCGCCAGTGTCGGACCCCGGTCCATGCGGGCCGGAGTCAACCCGCCGTGCGCGCGGCGCCGACGGTGGGCGACCAGTCGCAGAGGCACTGGATCAGCGCCTCGGGGTCGGTCTGTGACCGCAGGGAGTCGCGCAGCCCCTCGTCGTTGAACATCTCGGCGAGGCCGGAGAGGATTCGCAGGTGCTCGTCGCTGCAGTCGCGCGGGACCAGCAGCACGAACAGGACGTCGACTCGCTGGCGATCGGGCGCGTCGTAATCGATCGGGCTCGCCAGCGTAAGGCAGGCGGCGACGGGGGCTTCCACCCCGGCGACCCGGCCGTGGGGCAGGGCCATCCCGTGCCCCAGGCCGGTACTGCCGAGACGTTCCCGCGTCACCAGCGCGTCGAAGATCTCGACGCGCGTCATGCCGGGCACCGCCGGGGACAACAGTTCGGCGGCGCGCTCGATCGCGCGTTTCTTGCTCGCGAGCGGTTCGCCGCAGCGGACGCGCTCGGGGGACAGCAGTTCAGCGGGCCCGGTCATGGATGCCTCCGCGTCAAGTCGCGAATTTCTCCCGTTTGTGATGGTCGCGCAGTTTCTCCTTGTGCTTGAGCACCTGCCGGTCGAGTTTGTCGATCAGCCCGTCGATGGCGGCGTACATGTCACTGGACTCGGCCTCGGCATGCACCTTCGCGCCGGCAAGGTCGATGGTGGCCTCCGCCTGTTGCCGAAGCTTCTCTACACTGAGGATAACGTGGATATCGGTGACCCGATCGAAATGTCGTTCGAGTTTCTCCATCTTTTCACTGACGTAGCTCCTGAGTGCATCCGTAACGTCCATATGATGACCGGTAACCGATAGATTCATAGTCCTCACTCCTCTGCGTTGCGCTGGCGCGTACGCCCATCCGTTCACCGCCGGAGCCCGGCCTGGCCGGTGGTAGCGGGCCGCCACCGACCGCGCGTTCGCCCAATGGTGCGCCGGATCGACCCCCTACGTCAGCCGTTTGCGCTCATTCGACGGCGGGATCGCCATCGATTCGCGATATTTCGCCACCGTACGGCGTGCAACGTTGATGCCACGGTCCACGAGGATGTTGGCCAGCCGGTGATCCGACAGCGGCTTGCGCCCATCCTCCTCGTCGACGAGTTTCTTCAGCATTGCACGGATCGCCGTGGCGGAACACTCGCCGCCCTCGGCGGTACTGACATGGCTCGAGAAGAAATACTTGAACTCGAGGATGCCGCGCGGCGTGTGCATGTATTTCTCGGTGGTCACGCGCGAGATCGTCGACTCGTGCATGTCGAGCTGTTCGGCGATGTCGCGCAGCACGAGCGGTTTCATGGCCTCCTCACCGTACTCGAGGAAGGCCCGCTGGCGCTCGACGATCGCGGTGCCGACGCGCAGCAGCGTCTCGTTGCGGCTCTGCACGCTCTTGATGAACCAGCGCGCCTCCTGCAGGTGATCCCGCATGAAGGTGTTGTCGGCGCTGCGGTCCGCGCGCTTGACCATCCCGGAGTAGGTGGGGTTGATGCGCAGGCGCGGCGCGATGTCCGGATTCAGCCGCACGCGCCAGACGCCGCGCTCCTTGCGCACGAACACGTCGGGGACGATGTACTGGGGTGTCGCGCTCGAGATCTGTGAGCCGGGGTGCGGGTCCAGCGACTGGATGATGGCCACGGCGGCGGCGAGTTCGTCCTCGGAGACCTTGAGGGCGCGGCGCAGGCCGTTGAAGTCGTGGGCGGCGAGGAGTTCAAGATGCTCGTTCACGATCCGCCGGGCGGTGTCCAGCCCGGACCAGTCCGCGTCGATCAGGGCGAGCTGGATCTGCATGCATTCGCGCGGGTCGCGTGCGGCGATCCCCGGCGGGTCGAGGTGCTGGACCTGGTGGAGCACGACCTCGGCCTCGTCCGGCTCGATCTCGATGCCCTCGCGGGCGAGCCCGGCGACGATCTCTTCCAGCGGGTCGCCGAGGTAGCCGTCGTCACGGACCGATTCGATGATCGCGGCCGCCACCGCCTGATCGCGGTCGGCGAGGGCGCTGAGATGGAGCTGCTCGAGCAGATGGTCTCGCAGCGAATCGGCACCGGCGCTCTGCGTCTCGAAGAAATCGCGGTCGTCTTCCCCGGACGCGACACCGTGGCCGGCCGCGCTCCACGCGCTGGAGAAGTCCTCGTCGAGGCCGTTGCCACTGCCCTCGACCGGGGTATCGTCGGCACTGCCGTTGCCCGGTTCCTGGGCGGTCAGCGTGCCAAAGTCGTCATCGGCTTCGTGCTCTTCGGCCGCGCCTTCCTCGTCGGTCTCGAGCATCGGGTTGGACTCGAGCGTCGCCTGGATCTCGGTCTGCAGCTCAAGCGACGACAGCTGCAGCAGGCGGATCGCCTGTTGCAGCTGGGGCGTCATGGTCAACTGCTGACCGAGCCGGATCTGCAGAGTCTGCTTCATGGTGCCAAGCGTAGCCTCACCCGTGCGTTGCGTTCATGGTACTGCATTTAGCGCGTGCCATGCAGGAATCCCGGGCCGCCGATTCCCGCAAAAGCGCCCGGCCCCCAACGGGTTACGCGCTATAGCGTGAAGTTCTCGCCCAGGTAGACCCGGCGCACGCGTTCGTCGGCCAGAATCGCATCGGCATTGCCGCTCGCGATCACGCCGCCATCAGAGAGAATATAGGCGCGTTCGCAGATGCCAAGCGTTTCGCGGACATTGTGGTCGGTGATGAGCACGCCGATGCCGCGCCCGGCGAGGTGCGAGACGATGCGCTGGATCTCGATGACCGAGATCGGATCGACGCCGGCAAACGGCTCGTCCAGCAGCATGAAGCGGGGCTCCACGGCGAGCGCCCGGGCGATCTCCACCCGCCGGCGCTCGCCACCGGAGAGGCTGATGCCGATGCTGTCCCGGATATGGCCGATCTGGAGTTCGCCCAGCAGTTCATCGAGCCATTTGCGGCGGCCTGCGCGATCCAGATCACGGCGCGTCTCGAGGACGGCGCGGATGTTGTCGGCGACGGTCATTTTGCGGAAGACCGATGCCTCCTGCGGCAGGTAGCCGACGCCGAGTCGGGCGCGGGCGTGCATCGGCAGTGGCGTGAGGTCGCGCCCATCGAGTTCGATGCGCCCGCCGTCGGCGCGGATCAGACCGACGATCATGTAGAAGCAGGTGGTCTTGCCGGCGCCGTTGGGCCCGAGCAGGCCGACCACCTCGCCGCTGCTCACCTCCAGCGAGATGCCGGTCAGGATCTCCCGCTGGCGGTAGCGTTTCGCGAGGTCGCGGACCAGCAGGTCACTCACGGTGCGTCCTCTCCGTCGGCATCGCCGGTGCCCTCGTCACCCCCGTTGCCGGTGTCGGGCTCGATCCGGATCTGCACGCGCTCCCCGTCCTCACCGCGGCCGCCTTCGACGCGGCCACTGTCGGGCCAGTAGCGGATCTTGCCGGCGGCAAAGCGTTCGCCGTCGCGCTGGAGTTCGGCATTGCCGGTCAGGACGATCAGGCCCTCGCCGGCGTCGTAATCGATCGTGCGCCCGCGGGCGCGGACCATCTGTCCTTCATCGGTCTCCTGACGGATGCGCGCGGGCTCGCCCTGCGCCTCGGCGCGGTCGACGACGCCCTCGCTCGTGGCGATGGAGAGGCGGTCCCCCGTGAGGTGCAGCGTGCCCTGTTCGAACACGACGTTGCCGAAATACAGCGACTCGCCGCTGGCGCGGTCGATCTCCGCCCGGTCGGCCTCGATCGTCGCCGGTTGCCTGCGGTCGCCCTCGCGGGCCATGACCGGGGCGCTCGCGAGCATGCCCGCGAGGGCCAGCAACGAAAGGATTTCAGCGGGTTGTCTGCGGTTCATAGCGGCCATTGACTTCATGATGGAGTTCGACCACGTCGCGGTCGAACCAGGCGGTCATCCCGGTCGCGTCGATCCGCCAGGCGCGGCCCTCCGCGGTAATGGGGCGATCCGTCTCGGCGCGACCGGCCGCCGTCAGTACGGTCAGGCGGCTGGTCCGGATGGTCATGGGGGCGCCGTTCTCCGGCAGCTGCCGGAGAACGATATCGTTGATCAGTTCGACGCGGTCACTGGCCGGATCGGTCCTCGCCCGGGCCGCGGTCGCCCGCCAGGGGGCGGCATCCACGGGGCGGTAATCGAGGTCCGGGCGCTCGATGAGCGCGCTGCTGTCGTCGGCGAAGCGCGTCATCCGGTCACCGGCGAGCCGGTATGTCGGTACGCCGGCGTTCTCGAAGTGGCGCAGCGTGAAATCGACGAAGTAGGCGTCCGGCTCGTGCGGCACCGGGCCGTCGGCTTCCGGCTCCGGCCCGGCTCGCCGCAGCGTATCGACCCAGTACAGTCCGCTGCCGGCGGCGAGTATGAGGACGATGACGATGATACGGGTGAGGGCGCGCACGGGCTAAGCGGTCGGGGAATCGGCCGGAGCGCAGGTCCGGGTCCCGACATCGGGGGGACCCGTCCGTCGCATGCTGCCGTCATGGCCAGGGCCGGGGGCGCTCATTCGGCGGCTTCCGCCGCGAGGTACCGCGCCAGCCGCGCCTGCAGCGTCCCCTGGGCGGCCATGATCAGTTCGGCCACTTCGCGGGCGGCACCGGCGCCGCCGGGGGCGGCGGTGACGTAGTCCGCGTAGGCGCGGGTCATCGGTGTGGCACTGGCCACGGCGATGCCGAGGCCGGCCAACTGCATGGCGGGCAGGTCGACCACGTCGTCGCCAACGTAAGCGGCGGCCTCCGCCTCGATGCCGAGCCGGTCCAGCAGCTCGGCGAGTGCTTCGGCCTTGTCGGAGCGCCCCTGCATGAGGTGGCGGATGCGCAGTTCTTCCGCCCGGCGACTGACCACGGTCGAGGTCCGACCGGTGATGATCGCGAGATCGACGCCGCTGTCCTGGAGCAGGCGCATGCCCAGACCGTCGTGGGTATGGAAGGCCTTGTACTCGAAGCCGTCGTCGCCGAGGACCACGCGGCCGTCGGTCAGCACGCCGTCGACGTCGAATACGGCGAGGCGCACGCGCCGCGCCCGTTCGATCACTGCCGCCGGCACCCGGCCCGATACGTCGCTCATGCGCTCCGTGCTCCCGTGGTTCCGCTACCGCGCCGGGCGATCATACGACCCCCGCGCGCAACAGCGTGTGCATATTGAGGGCGCCCGTCAGACGCCCCTCGGCGTCGACGACCAGCAGCGCGTTGATGCGCCGCTCCTCCATCAGTGCCAGTGCCTCGGCCGCCAGCATCTCGGGCCCGACCGTGACGCAGGAGGCCGTCATGACCTCGTCGATCACCAGTGATTGCAGATCGTTGTGGTGGTCGAGCGTACGCCGCAGGTCGCCGTCGGTGAAGATGCCGGCGACGCGGTCGTCGCCATCGACGATGGCCGTCGTCCCCAGCCCCTTCGTGCTCATCTCCACGAGGGCTTCACGGAAGGGGGCGCCGAGCGGGATGCGCGGCACCGCTTCGCCGCTGGCCATGATATCGCCGACATGCAGCAGCAGGCGTCGGCCCAGACTGCCCTGGGGGTGCGAACGCGCGAAATCCTCGGCGGTGAAGCCCCGGTTCTCCAGCAGGGCGATGGCGAGCGCGTCGCCCATGGCGAGCGCCGCGGTCGTGCTCGCGGTCGGCGCCAGGCCCAGCGGGCAGGCCTCCTCGGCCACGCCGACATCGATATGGACGGTGGCCGCTTCGGCGAGCGAGGACCGCGGCCGCCCGGTCAGGGCGATCAGCGGGATGCCCTGGCGCTTGAGCAGGGGCACCAGCGTGCGGATCTCGGAGGTCTCGCCGGAATTCGACAGCGCGATCACGACATCGTCGGGCATGACCATGCCGAGATCGCCGTGGCCGGCCTCGCCCGGGTGCACGAAGAACGCCGGCGAACCGGTGCTCGCGAGCGTGGCGGCGATCTTGCCCCCGATATGCCCCGACTTGCCCATGCCGAAGACCACGATGCGCCCCTGGCACGCCAGCATCAGTTCACAGGCACGGGTGAAGTCGTCGCCGATCCGGTCGGCCAGAGCGGACACGGCGTTGGCTTCGGTGCGGATGACCGCCAGGCCGAGTTCACGCAGCCGCGTGCGTTCGGCCTCGGACAGTTCGGGCGCGCGGGCGGGCGTGGCCATGGGATTTCGACTCCGGCGGGAACGGCGGTCCAGACGCCAGTGTAATGCAGGCGGCAGGAGTCAGGCGACAGGAGTCAGGCGGCAGGGCCAAGGGCCAAGGGCCAAGGGCCAAGGGCCAAGGGCCAAGGGTACGGCTCGCTCCGTAGGCGCGTCTTCGAATGGCGCGGTTGAGCGCCGTTCGAATGCGCGCAGCGCGCCGGGGCGGCACGGTACGGTGCACACGGTATCCGCCGCCGCGCCAACACCGCGCGCGTTCGCCTTCGGCGAAAACGCGCCTACCGCAGATAATCTTCTCAGCCCTCAGCCCTTTCGCCCTTCTCAGAGCGTGATGAACAGCCAGCTCTGGTAGCCAAGGAAGCTGGCGAGCAGCAGCACGCCTTCGACGCGGCCGATGCGTCCGCTGCGGCCACGTCGGTGGAACAGGGCCGGGACCAGCAGCAGCGTCAGCACGCACATCACCGGCAGGTCGCGCGTGAGCACCTCCGGCGGGATCGCGCCGGGCGCGATTACCGCGGGCAGACCGAGTACGGCGAGCGTATTGAACAGGTTGGAGCCGATCACGTTGCCGAGGACGAGATCGTACTCGTTCTTCAGAACGGCCGCCGCCGCTGCCGCGAGTTCCGGCAGGCTGGTGCCGACCGCGACGATGGTCAGGCCGATGACGAGATCGCTGACACCGAGCGTTTCCGCGATATTGACGCCACCCCAGACGAGCATGCGCGAGCTCAGCATCAGCAGTACGAAGCCGAGTACGAGCCAGAAAACCGCCTGACGCAGGGGCAGTGTGCCCGGGATCTGCTCGGTCAGTTCCGCCGCCAGCGGGTCGTCGCCTTCCTGCTCGCTGACGGCCTGGCGCAGGATGAACACCATCGCGCCGGCCATCAGCAGTAGCAGGAGTACGCCGTCGACGCGGCTGAAGCCGCCGTCGAGCATCACCAGCACCGCGATCACGCTCACGCCGATCAGCAGCGGCAGTTCCCGCGTGAGGATGTTCGAGGAACTGACCAGTGGCCTCAGGATCGCGGACACACCGAGGATCAGTGCGATGTTCGCGATATTCGAGCCGACGGCATTGCCGATCCCGAGTCCGGGATTGCCCTGCATTGCGGCGAAGCCGGCGACCAGCATCTCGGGCGAGGAGGTGGCGAAGCCGACGATCACCAGCCCGATCACCAGCGGCGATACACCGAGATCGCGGGCGGTCGCCGACGCGCCCAGCACGAACCGGTCCGCGCTCCACACGAGCAGGGCGAGGCCGAAGACGACGGCGGCGATGGAAATCAGCATAAGGGGTGTTCAGTTCCCGGCGCCGTTGTCGAAGAGGTCGTCATCCTCGTCCGAGAACGGATCGAAATCGTCTTCGCCCTGGCCGTTGCCGGTGTCCGGCAGTGCGTCGGGCGGCGGGTCGCCGTCATAAATCTGGTTCACGCGCCGACGCAGCCAGGCGTCGCGCGTGTAGGCGTACGGATCGACCGCCGCGGTGCCCAGCAGGTCGGTGGTGCCCAGCAGGCGGGCGCGCGTGTCGACGACCCGCAGTACCGTCATGCCCGTGAGGGTGGCGGTGTCATCGATCGAGTTGATCGGGTCATACCAGCCATCCACCACGAGGCCGGTCCCGTCGCGCACGCTGCTCGGGCCGAGAAACGGCAGCACGAGATAGGGCCCGGCATCGGCGCCCCAGTAGCCCAGCGTCTGGCCGAAGTCCTCGTCCTGGGGCTTCGCGCCCATCATGCTGGCGACATCGAACACGCCGGCGATGCCGAAGGTGGTATTGATCAGCAGCCGGTTGGCGGTGATCACCGTGGCCCGCGGTTTCAGCTGCAGCGCGCTGTTCACCAGTACGCTCACCTCGCCCAGGTTGCGGAAGAAATTCGTGATGCCGCGGTTGACGGGCTGCGGGAGCACCGCGTTGTACCCGCGGGCGACCGGCTGCGCGATGTTGCGGTCGAACACGTCGTTGAAGGCGTGCACACGCCGGTTGAACGGCTCCAGCGGATCATTGGCCGCGCCACCGCGTTCCGGTGCCGTGGCGCAGCCGGTCAGCAGTACGCCGACTGCGATGAGCGCGAGCGCGAGTCTTTTCTGGTCCATGATTCGATCGGTCCGTTCGGGCGAGGGGCGGCCCCGGTGGCACAGCGAGCGGCATCGTAGCCAATCCGCCCCCCTCTGCGCCAGCAGCGGGCGCGTTCATGCGCCGCGCGCCGTGGTAGAATCCGGCGACCTGATGCCTTGCAATGGCGCGGACGGGCCCCGGTAACCGCGGGCACGGTCCCGGTGCCAACCCCATGGAGATCGATCGATGACGACTGTGTGGCGAGCAACCACGCGTGGCCTGACCGTCCTGTTACTGGGCGTGCTGTTGGCTACACCCCTGAGCGCAGCCGCGAAACCGGACCCGGAAAACGCCCAGGCCATGGTGCAGGACGTGACCGATCGGATGCTCGACGTCCTGCGCAAGGATCTCGACGAGGCCGACGATGAGGCGGAGTTCCTGCGCCGGAAGATGGACGAGATCGTTGCGCCGACCCTCGATTTCATCACCATGACGAAGCTGGCCGTGGGCCGTTACTGGCGCGACGCGAGCGATGATCAGAAACGCGCCCTGGTGACCGAATTCCGCGAGCTGCTGCTGCGGACCTACGCCGAGTCGCTCAAGGAGTACGACAATGAGCAGCTCGAACTGCTGCCGCTGCAGCCCGGTGACCGGGACGACCGTGTGAAGGTCCGTTCGCGGGTCATCCAGTCCGATGGACCGGAGCTGTCGGTCAATTACAGCCTGCGTTTCCACGATGGCGAGTGGAAGGTGTATGACATCGTCATCGACGGGATCAGCATGGTGACCAACTATCGCTCGACCTTCTCGAACGAGATCCGCAGCAACGGCGTCGACGGTCTCGTGTCGACGCTGCGCGCGAAGAACCGCGCCAACGAGGATATCGAGACCGGCTCGTAAGCGTCGGTCGCGGAGGCCGGCGGGCCCGCCGCAGGGTACGCGGGCGGCGGGCGTTGCCGGTAATGCGCGTTTTTCCCGTATAATCCGTCGTTTGTATCCGCGCCGACCACGCGCAGCCGTGGCCGGTTCCGCCGTCCCCTGACGGGAATATCGATGGACAAGCTCATCATCAGTGGCGGGCATCCGCTCCAGGGCCAGGTCCGGGTGTCCGGCGCCAAGAACGCCGTACTGCCGATCCTGGCCGGCTCGCTCCTCGCCGACGGCCCGGTGACGATCGAGAACGTGCCCCACCTCAACGACGTGACCACGACCATGGCCCTGCTGGGGCGCATGGGCGTGCACCTCACCGTCGATGAGCGCATGAACATCGAGGTCGACAGCCGTTACGTCGAGGAGCTGTACGCGCCCTACGACCTGGTCAAGACGATGCGTGCGTCGATCCTCGTGCTGGGCCCGATGCTCGCGCGCCACGGTACCGCGGAGGTATCGCTG
This sequence comes from Halofilum ochraceum, assembly GCF_001614315.2. Lineage (NCBI taxonomy): Bacteria > Pseudomonadati > Pseudomonadota > Gammaproteobacteria > Chromatiales > Ectothiorhodospiraceae > Halofilum > Halofilum ochraceum. Next base: position 75,370 of record NZ_LVEG02000018.1, on the reverse strand, counting down.
CCAGGCGGCTGTGCCATCGGCTCGCGGCCGGTGAACCTGCACCTCGAGGGGCTGCGGGCGCTGGGCGCCGATGTCTGGGTCGCGGACGGCTATATCCACGCGCGCTGCAAACGCCTGAAAGGCGGGCGTTTCGTGCTCGATGCCGTGACGGTCACCGGTACCGAGAACCTGATGATGGCCGCTACCCTGGCCGAGGGCACCACGGTGCTGGAGAACGTCGCGCGCGAGCCCGAGGTGGTCGACCTGGCCAACTTCCTCAACAGCATGGGCGCGCAGATCAGCGGCGCCGGCACGGACCGTATCGTGATCGATGGCGTGCAGAGCCTGGGCGGGACGCGCTACCGGGTGCTGCCCGACCGGATCGAGACCGGCACGTTCCTGTGCGCTGCGGCCATGTGCCGCGGCAAGGTCATGGTGCGCGATACGCGCCCGGATCTGCTCGACGCCGTGCTGACCAAACTGGAGGCGACCGGCGCCGAACTGAACACCGGTGATGACTGGATCTCGCTCGACATGCATGGCCGGCGGCCGAAGGCGGTACACGTGCGCACGGCGCCGTTCCCGGCCTTCCCGACCGATATGCAGGCCCAGTTCTCCGCGCTGAACGCCGTGGCCGAGGGCTCCGGAAGCGTCACCGAGACGGTGTTCGAGAACCGCTTCATGCATATCCAGGAGATGCAGCGCATGGGGGCGGATATGCGCGTCGAGGGCAATACGGCCCTGATTACCGGGGTCGAGGAGCTTACCGGGGCGCCCGTGATGGCGACCGATCTGCGCGCCTCGGCGAGCCTCATCCTGGCGGGTATGGTGGCGAAGGGTGAAACGGTCGTCGATCGCATTTATCACATCGATCGCGGTTACGAATGCATCGAGGAGAAGCTCTCCCAGCTGGGCGCGCGGATCCGCCGCGTGCCGAGCTGAAGCCGCGGACAGGAGCCCGTAGATGACCCGTCCCCTGACGATCGCCCTGTCCAAGGGTAGAATCCTCGAGCAGACGCTGCCCCTGTTCGCGCAGGCGGGGATCGAACCCGAGACCGATCCGGATTCGAGCCGGCGCCTGATTCTGCCGACCAATCGGCCCGACGTCCGCTTCGTCATCGTCCGTGCGGCCGATGTACCCACGTACGTCCAGTACGGCGGGGCCGATATCGGTGTCGCCGGCAAGGACGTGCTGCTCGAGCACGGCGGCGAGGGCCTGTATGAACCGGTGGATCTCGGCATCGCCGCCTGCCGGCTGATGCTCGCGGGTCCGGCCGGGGGTGGCGGCGGTCCGGTGGGGCGCGCCCGCGTGGCGACCAAGTACATCCGGATCACGCACGACTGGTTCGCGGCGCAGGGCCGGCAGGTCGAGATCATCAAGCTGTATGGCTCGATGGAGCTGGCGCCACTCGTGGGGCTCGCCGACTGGATCGTCGATCTGGTCGACACGGGCAACACGCTGCGCGCGAACGGCCTCGAACCATACGAAACCATTGCCGACATCACGAGTCGGCTGATCGTCAACAAGGCCGCGATGAAAACACGCAACGCCGAGGTCCGGGGTATGATCGATGCCATCGGCGAGGCGGTCGCGGCCCCCACTGAATAACCGCCCACGAGGACGCTTATGACGTACCAGACCGGTGATCTGCGCATCCGCGAGATCAGGGAACTCAAGTCGCCAGCCGAGATGATCAAACCGACCGATCGCGCCGCCGAGACCGTCCATTTCGGACGCGAGCAGGTACAGCGGATCATGGACGGGGACGACGATCGGCTGGTGGTCATTGTCGGGCCCTGTTCGATCCACGATCCGGAAGCGGCGCGCGATTACGCCACGCGCCTGCAGCGGATGCGGGAAGAGCTGGGCGACGATCTGCTCATCATCATGCGTGTGTATTTCGAGAAACCACGCACGACGGTGGGCTGGAAGGGACTGATCAACGACCCGCATCTTGATGGCAGCTTCGACATCAATGCCGGGCTCGAGACGGCGCGGCAACTGCTGCTGGATCTCGCCGACATGCAGCTGCCGGCGGGGACCGAATTCCTTGATCTGATCAGCCCGCAGTACGTGGCGGACCTCGTGACCTGGGGCGCGATCGGCGCACGGACCACCGAATCGCAGGTGCATCGCGAACTGGCGTCCGGGCTGTCGTGCCCGGTCGGATTCAAGAACGGCACCGGCGGCGACGTCCAGATCGCGGTCGACGCGATCGGCTCCGCGTCGCAGCCGCACCATTTCCTCGGCGTGACCGCCGAGGGTCGCTCCGCGATCGTGGAGACGACCGGCAACCCCTACAGCCACGTGATCCTGCGCGGCGGCAAACAGCCGAACTACGATGCCTCCAGCGTCGACGATGTCGCCGAGATGCTGGCGAACGCCGGCCTGCCGCAGCGCATCATGATCGATGCGAGCCACGCCAACTCGCGCAAGAAACCCGAGCGCCAGGCCGACGTGGCCCGGGACATCGCCCACCAGGTCGGGCGCGGCGATCGCCGCATCTTCGGCATGATGCTGGAAAGCCATCTCGTCGAGGGCAAGCAGAGCGGCGATGGCGAACTCACCTACGGCCAGAGCATCACCGATGCCTGCATGGGCTGGGAGCGCACCGAAGGCGTCCTGCGCGAGATCGCGGAATCCGTCCGCAAGCGGCGGAAGGGCGAGGGCTGATTGCCCTGACCGGCGTGGGTTTGGGTTCTCGCCAAGGCGCGGAGGGCGCCAAGGGACGCCAAGAGATAAATGGAGTGACAGCGACGCGCGCATTCGCCTTCGGCGAAGACGCGCCTACGTACCGGAGCACGCGTATCCGGAATCCGTAGGCGCGTTTGCGCGAAGCGCACGCGCGCGGTTTATGCGGATAACGGGACGCGCCGGCTGCCCCATTGGCCCCGCCTTTCATCACCCGAATTCCTTCGCGTCCCCTGGCGCCCTCCGCGCCTTGGCGGGAACCCACGAACCACGCCGGACACGACCGTCCCGACAACTTGATGCCGGGGCGGCTTGTTCGAACGTGAAATGGGTAAAGGCGGCTCAGGCCGCCGCGGCGCTGGCGGAGCGGGGTTCGCAGCTGGCGCGCAGGAGGGTCCAGTAGCCGAACAGGTTGACCGGCTTGGTCTCGAGGACCTCGAGGTCCGTCTGATCGACGAACTCGTCCATGGCGAAATCGGGGCGGAAGCCGACGAGTTTGGACAGCGGCGCGATCATCTTTTCGGCGCCGCTCACGATCGGATTCCGATGCCGGAAATGGTTGACGATGAACAGGTCGCCGTCCTTCGAACAGACCCGCCGCATTTCGTTGATGACCCGGTCCGGGTAGGGCGCGACCGACAGGACATACATCGCCACGACATGGTCGAACTGGGCGTCGCCGAAATCCATGTTCTCGGCGTCCATCTCCATCAGGCTCACGTTCGGCAGTTCCAGCCGTTCGACGCGCTCCTGCGCGATACGGATCATGTCCGTCGAGACGTCAATCCCCGTTACGTGTACCCCTTCCGGGTATTCCGGGATCGACAGCCCGGTACCGACGCCGACCTCGAGCACGCTGTCACCAGGCTGGATCCCCATCTGCTCGATGGCGAGTTTGCGGCCCGGATGGAAAATGGCGCCGAAACAGAGATCGTAATGCCGTGCGTAGCGTCGATATGCGTCGCGAACGCCCTGGGTATCCACTGCAACTCCCCGCCGACTGATCGGCCTGAAAACCTGTCGGCCACCGGCCGTCCGAAATGACCCGCGAGGCTACCGGATGGTACCGGCCAATGCCACCCCGGGGCGTCGGGGTTACGAAACCGTAATCGATGGCCCGAAGGTGATTATTCCCAACCGGCGGCGTCCGCGAGACGCCGCAGGACCGGGTCGTGGACGGCCACATCCGCGTCCGAGAACAGCACCATCCGGACTTCACTCAGCGATGAGCAGACCGGCAGGCCCTCGAGCAATTCCCGCAACGCGACCTCGGCTGCCTCCTCCATAGGATAGCCGAACGCCCCGGTACTCAGCGCCGGGAAAGCGATCGACCGGGCCCCGAGCCCATCGGCGGCGGCCAGGCTGTTGCGATAGCTGGCCGCCAGCAGTTCGGCCGAGGGTTCATCGCGGCCATAGACCGGGCCGACCGTATGCACGATCCAGCGGGCCGGCAGCGCGAATCCGTCCGTGACCTTCGCCTCACCGACACCGCATCCGCCAAGCGGTTTGCAGGCGTCCCACAGCTCTGGCCCCGCCGCGCGATGGATCGCCCCGGCGACCCCGCCGCCGGGCCCCAACTGGCCGTTGGCGGCGTTCACGACCGCGTCGACATCCTGCTGCGTGATATCGCCCTTACGCGTCTCGATCGAACGTCCATCACGCGCAACACGCATGGCGACCTCCGGCAAGTGCGTGCCCACGCAACAATTATCCACCCGAAAGCGGGCTGCGTCGAACCCGGGGTGGTTCCGTAACGGGCCGATCTGCACTATCATATGCGGCCGATCAGGAGCGGGTTCGGCTCCACTACTGCCGAAATTACCGCCCGCGTTACGGTGTGAGTGACGACCAGAACAAGGTCCCCATCGTCTAGTGGCCGAGGACTCCGCCCTCTCACGGCGGCAACAGGGGTTCGAATCCCCTTGGGGACGCCATACAAACAAAGCCCGGCTGACCAGCCGGGCTTTTTTTGTATGGGGTGTTCAAGGGTGCAGCAGAACCCCTCCGGGTTCGACCGGATTGCCGGGAGCAATCCGGCGCGAGCGAAGCGAGTCCGAAGGACGCGGCCCACGGACGGGCCGCGCCATCCCCTTGGGGACGCCATACAAACAAAGCCCGGCTGACCAGCCGGGCTTTTTTTGTATGGGGGTGTCCGAGGGTGCAGCAGTACCCCTCCGGGTTCGACCGGATTGCCGGGAGCAATCCGGCGCGAGCGAAGCGAGTCCGAAGGACGCGGCCCATGGATGGGTCGCGCCATCCCCTTGGGGACGCCATACAAATTAAGCCCGGCCGACCAGCCGGGCTTTTTAGTGTCGAGCCCCGGCAACCCCGCATTCCTCCTTGAAGCCCCCACCGGAATTCCGGCCCGACCGCCTCAGTCGGATCCCCCCGAGGCCACGTCTGCCGCTGCCTCGCGGGGCTTCAACACCTCCAGCATGCAGTCACGGAAGGCCTGCACCGACCGCGAGCAGTGGTACTTGTGGGTCGCGAGATAAAAGCGCGTCGCGAACGCGATGCGCTCCGGCGCGAGCGCGCGCATCCGGCCTTCCTGGACCCAGTGGGCCGCGAAATGTTCAGGCAGATAGCCCACATAGCTGCCGCTGAGTATCAACAGGGCATTGCTCTCCATGTGCGATACGACGGGCCCCTCCACCTGTGTGCGCGGGTCGCGGATCGAGGGCAGCGAGACATAGCTTTTGCCGACGAAGGTCGCGGATTCCAGTGCCTCCAGGATCCGTTCCGTATCCTCCTCGGCGAACAGGGGGTGGTCCACGCCACAGTAGAGTCGTTGCAGCTCCTCGAACACGGGGACGCTGTCCAGCGAGTCCGGCTCCGGCAGGACGGGCGTGAGGATGCAGTGATAACGGCCCTCGACGAGCCCCTGGCTCAATTCTTCCGGCGAGGAGACGTCGACATGCAGGTGTACGTCCGGTGCCTGCCGGGCGAATGCCTGGAACGCCGCTGGCAGCGAGGCGTCCGGATTGGTCGCCAGTGCGTCGACGACGCCGAAATGCAGATCGCCGCTGAGACTGCCCCGTACCTCCGCGACGACATCGCGGAAGCCGCCGATGGACTCGAACAGCGGCTTCAGGCTGTCGTGGATGCGTTCACCTTCCTCGGTGAGCGCGAAACCCTTGCGGCCCCGTTCGCAGAGGGTGAAGCCCAGCCGCTCTTCAAGCTGCTTCAACTGGATACTGATGGTGGACAGCGACAGACCGAGCACCGGTTGCGCCGCGGCAAGCCCCTGGCACTGGACGACCGCATGAAAGACCCGGAGCAGCTTCAGGTCGAAGTCGGTCAGGTTCGGGACGTTGGTATGCCTTGCCGTCATGCGGTATCGACCATGGCGGGGCCGGTCGTTCGTGTGCAGGTACGGCCCGGTCACCCTTGCGGCTCATCCTGGCAGAAACGCGGCGGGATCGGAATTGGCCCGACCCCACCGGGCCCGTTCCCGCGGCCGGAGCGGGATTACTTTGTCGCCTCGCAAACTCCGCTTTGAAATACGGGAATGGTCGGGGGTGGAATTCGGGACCACACTCGGAAGAGTCCCATGGCTGCATGGGCAAGGCGCAACGGTCGGGCAGCGGCCGCGCCGGAAAGAATCCGGTGATGATTGAACACACTGCCCGTCGTCGCGGCGGAACGGACAAAACAAGGTTCCTGCCTTGGGGGTACCACGATGAGCTGGACTTTCTCCAAACGACATTCCCTGCTGGCCACGGTTCTGGCCGCTTCCTCCTTGCTGCTGGCCGGCATTACGCCGGCGCAGGCCAAAGAGACCGTAAACATCGGCCTCAACGTCTCATGGCCCGGTTTCTCTTTCCTCGAGGTGGCCCGCCAGAAGGGCCTGGCAGAGGAATACGATCTGAACCTCACGATTTTCGAGGATCCCCTCGGCGGGCACGCCGCTCTGGCGGCCGGGCAGATCGACGTGTACCTGAGCACGGCCGAATACACCCCGTTCACCATCGCGCGCGATACCGACGTGGCGCTCGTATCGATGCTGAATATCTCCTACGGCGTGGACAAGGTCGTGATGACCAAAGACCTCAGCCCCGAAGAACTGAAGGGCCGCAAGGTCGCCGCGCCGCAGGCCTATATCGGCGAGATCCTGGCGGGCATGTGGCTCGACAGCATCGGTCTCGCCCCGGATGACGTGGAGTGGGTCAACCTCAATGCCGACGAGGCGGTTGGCCCGGCCATGTCCGGCGATCTTGCCGCCGCCTACATGTACGAGCCCTGGGTGACACGGGTTCTCGAAAATATCGATGCCGCGAGCGTCGTGGCCGATACCCGTCAGCCCCGTTATCTGAATACCGGTATCTTCATGGACGCGATGTACATGAATACGGAATTCATCAAGAACCGCCGGACGGCGGCGAAGGATATGATCAAGGCGCGGTTCCAGGGGGTTGAGTACTGGAATGAAAATACCGACGAAGTGAATCAGTTGTTCGCCGACTATCTGCAATGGTCAAAGGCCGATGTGGAGTCGGTTGTCGGTACCAACGGCAAATACCTCGAAGATGGTCTGTATATGCTGGACTTCAATGAGGTCGCGCAGATCTGCGGGGCACTGGACGGGGATCCGCCGCATGGCATCAAGAACGGTTCGATGGCGGCGAGCGTCCAATTGACCAATGAGTGGTGGGTCAAGCTCGGTCTGATGGATGAGGTCTACGACCCCGAGGCGGGTTATGACTGCAGTCTGACCGAGGAACTGGTCGACGAGGGATTCCGTCAGTCGATTTCGGCCAATTGAGCGTGGTCCTGAGCGGGAGTGATCGCACGCCGGTCCTCCCGCTTTTTTTCTGCCGCTGCACCACTCCGGAGGCCGTTCGGGGAAAACCATGTTCCTGATGTGCGTGTCCCAAAGCGATCACGGCCATGCCGCGATCCGTCGCGGAATCTCCAGGAGCGATGCCGGGGGTGAGTCCCGGCGGAGCAAGGCGGATCGATGCGCCGAACAGGCGGGTTCGATGTGCCATGGGCCGGCCAGGGCAACGATTCTCCGCGAAGGCATCCCGGGAGTGCGGCAACCGCGACAGGGAGGCAGTGCATGACAACGCGCGCCGGAAACAGCGTCTACCGTCGCCGGTGGTTCGAGTTCCTCACGCCGCTGGGGCAGCCATGGAAACTGATCCTTGGCGTCTCGATCTGGGTGATCTTTTTCGGGATCTGGGAGGTCGCCGTTCTCAGCGGCTGGGTGAATCCGCTGCTGGTGCCCTCACCGGTCGATGTTCTGGTTACGCTCTACGAATTGTTCGCCGAACGCGGCTTCCTGTCCGATGTCGGTATCAGTATCGCCCGTATTCTCGGCAGTTTCGGCGTCGCCTGCGTCATCGCCATTCCGCTCGGTATCCTCATGGGGTCGTTCAAGGCGGTCGAGGCGTTCGTCAACCCATTCGTGTCCGCCTGGCGTTACCTCCCGGCGCCGGCATTCATTCCGATCCTGCTGATGTGGTTCGGCACGGGCGAAGAGCCCAAGCTCGCGCTGCTGTTCCTGGGCGTGATCTTCTTCCTGATCACGCTGATCATGGATCACACCGCGCAGGTCCGGGCCGAGCTGATCGAAACGGCCATGACACTCGGAGGGAATCGCTCGCAGATCCTCTGGACCGTGGTCGTGCCCGCCGTTCTGCCGAACGTCCTGATCGCCATGCGGCAGATGCTGGCGATCGCGTGGACCTACCTCGTGATCGCCGAGATCATCGCGTCGACCACCGGGATAGGCGCCATGATGATGCGCGCGCGGCGGTTCCTGCATACCGACGACATCATGGCCGGCATCCTGACGATCGGCGTGCTGGGCCTGTTGTTCGATGTGATGTTCCGCTGGCTGTATCGCGTGTTATTCCCCTACCTCGATCAGGGCGAGCGTTAGGAGCCAAACGATGGAGCCGCAGATGACGAGTGCGACGACAACCGCGGGCGTATCGGCGAAGTTGCGCCTGCAGGACGTGAGCAAGACGTTCCGCGTGCGCCACGGCGAGGATATCGAGGCGATCAAGGGGGTCTCGTTCGAGACGCCGGAAAATGAGGTCTGCGTCCTGCTTGGCCCTTCGGGCTGCGGCAAGTCGACCGTTCTGCGCATGGTCGCGGGCCTGGAGGAGCCGAGCTCGGGGGAACTGATGCTGGACGGTCACCCGATCGCCGGCGCGGACCGTGAGCGCGGCATGGTTTTTCAGGCCTACACCTCGTTCGACTGGCTGACCGTGCAGGCGAACGTCGAATACGGCATGCGCCTGAACGGAGTGCCGAAAAAGGAGCGCCGCGAGCGCGCCGCGCATTTCATCGAGCTTGTCGGCCTCACCAAATTCAGTCACTCGTACCCGAAGCAGTTGTCCGGCGGGATGAAACAGCGCGTGGCGATCGCCCGTACGCTGGCGAATGACCCCACCATCCTGTTGATGGATGAGCCCTTCGGTGCACTCGATGCCCAGACGCGGTGGCACATGCAGGAATTGATGATGAGCATCGTCGAGGCCGCGAACACGACGGTGCTCATGGTGACGCATGACATCGAAGAAGCGATCTTCCTCGGTGATCGGATCGAATTCATGTCCCGCCATCCGGGCACCGTGCATGAGGAGATCATCCCGGATTTCAAGCGGGGCAAACGGATTACAACCAAGGAAGACCTGATCGGCCTCGACGGGTACGGCGATCTCGAGCGTCATATCCTGAAGTTGATGCGGGAGCAGGGCGGCGATGACGCCGATCACTGAACCGGCACCGTTGAGCCGGCGATGAACCAGTAGAGCGTGATGGAGTATCCATGAATCCCGCGACCGTAATGATGGCCGAGATGACCTGGCCCGAGTTTGCCGAGCGCCTGCGCGAGGACACCGTGGTGTTCCTGCCGACCGGCATGACCGAGCAGCATGGCCCGCATCTGCCGATGGGGGTGGACCATCTGCTGCCAACCGCTATTGCGGAGATGGTGGCGCGGGAGGTCGACGGGATCGTCGCCCCGGCCGTGAACTACGGTTACAAGTCGATGCCGCGATCGGGCGGTGGTCCCTCCTTCCCCGGCAGCACCGGGCTCGACGGTGCGACCCTGAGCGCCGTCATCCGCGACGTGATCCGCGAACTCGCGCGCCACGGTGTGCGCCGGGTCTGCGTGATCGACGGCCACTTCGAGAACCTGTGGTTCCTCAATGAGGGTATTGACCTCGTCATGCGGGAAGTCGGCGATTCGGGCCTCAGGGTGATGTGTCTGCAGCACTGGGAATTCCTCGATCGCGAGACGCTCGACCAGGTTTTTCCGGATGGGTATCCGGGGATCGAACTGGAGCACGCGGCCGTGCTGGAGACGTCGTTGATGCTGCATTTCTACCCGCAACTCGTGCGCAGCGACCGTATCCCGGACAACGAACCGATGGATGCGCCGCCATACGATGTCTGGCCCGCCAGACCCGAGTGGGTGCCGAAGACGGGATCGCTGACCTCGGCCGCGGCCGCATCGGCCGAGAAGGGCGCACTGATGGCCGAGCAGTACCGGCGGGATATGGCGGCCGCCGTGCGTCACGAGTTGATCGAGTGAATACGGCAGCCGTGTACGCGGCCGACCATCGATCGGAAAAGGGCGGGGGATCGTCATGAGCGTGGGGTTCGATTTCAGCGGTCAGACCGTACTGGTCACCGGTGCCAGCCGGGGGATCGGCTATGCGGTTGCCCGGGCTTTCGCGTTGGCTGGCGCAAGGGTGTCGATCATCGCCGAAGACGCCACGGTGGAGCAGGCGGCGCGAACCATCGGCGAGGAAGCGGGCATCCGCGTTCGGGCCCAGCGCTGCGATATCTCTGATGAAGCGGCGGTACGCAAGGCGCTCGATGGGATCGGGACGCTCGATGTACTGGTCAACAACGCCGGTATCGAGCTTCCGACCCCGGTCGGTGAAGTGCACACGGCCGTCGATGACGCCTTCCGCCGGATCATCGACGTGAATGTGCTGGGCACATGGTGGGTGACGCGCGCGGCGATTCAGAAAATGGATGCGGGCGGCCGCATCCTCATCACGTCCTCGATCTGGGGGCGGACCGCCGTTCCGGGGTTCGCCGGTTATGCGGCGTCCAAACATGCCCTGATCGGCATCGCCCGGACGCTGTCGCGGGAGTTGGGTCCCAAGGGCCTGCGCGTCAATGCGGTCTGTCCCGGTTGGGTGAAGACCGAGGCCTCGCTGCGTTCGCTGGCCGTCATGGCCGAGGAGAAGGGCGTGAGCGAGGAGGAGATGGCGGAAGAGCTCGCGGCCGACCAGTCGCTGGGCGGTCTCATGGAACCCGACGACGTGGCCGGGCTGTATCTCTACCTGGCGTCGGACGCCGCGGCGAACGTGACCGGTCAGGCGATCCCGATCGATCGCGGGGAGGTGATGGCATGAGTGGATCACTCGCGGGCGTGCGCGCCCTGGTTACCGGCGGCTCGCGTGGCATCGGCCGGGCCATCGCGATGGCGCTTGCGGACGACGGCGCGCGGGTGGCGTTCGGTTACCACGGCAGCCGGGAAGAAGCCGAGGCCACGCGCGATGAACTGCGGACACGCGATGCCGCCGCCGCGGCGATCGAGGCCGATGTATCGCGAGAGGACGAGAGCAAGGCACTGGTGACCGGCGCGATCGACGTCCTGGGTGGACTCGACGTCGTCGTCAACAATGCCGGCATCCTGCATGAACAGCCGCTGCTCGATACCGAGGCGGCCGATTTTGACCGGGTGATCGGAGTCAATCTGCGCGGCACCTTTCTGGTCGGCCGCGAGTCGATCCGCTGGATGGTGGAACAGGGCGGCGGTGGCCGCATCATCAATATCGCGTCCGACCTCGGCTATCTCGGACGTGCGCGGAATACGGCCTACTGCGCGTCGAAGGCCGGGATTGGCGCCATGACCCGTACCTGGGCGCTGGAATTCGCCCCTGACATCCTCGTGAACGCGATCGGACCGGGGCCGGTGGACACGGACATGCTCGGCGCCGATGTGATGAGCGAGGAACAGCGCGCACAGGAGAGCGATATCCCGCTCCGCCGGATCGGCCGCCCCGATGAGATCGCCGCCATGGCGACGTTCCTCGCCGGGCCGAAGGCGACATTCATCACGGGGCAGACGTTCGGGGTCAATGGCGGCAGCGTCATGTACTGACCGCCGGCATCACTGCCGCCGTACGTATCCCGAAGATCAGCAAGGAGACTGGAAATGGTGTACGAGGATTCTTTTTTCCGCCCCATCGGTGGCAGTGAATTGCCGCGGTTCGCGGGCCGTTCCACCTTCATGCGGCTGCCGCAGATCGAGGATCCGGCCGAGGTCGATATCGCCCTGGTCGGTTTCCCGTGGGACAGCGGCTCGACCAATCGGGTCGGTCAGCGCCACGGACCGCGCGAGATCCGCAGCAATTCGACCATGATGCGTCTGGTGCATCAGGCGAGCCGGATCGCGCCGTATGATCTGTGCCGGATCGCCGATCTGGGCGATGTCCCCGTCAATCCGATCGATATCCGGGACACGCTGGACCGTGGGCGGGATTTCTATCGGCGGATACACGAAGCGGGTGCGGTGCCGCTGACCGCGGGCGGGGATCACCTCGGCACGCTCCCGATCCTGCGCGGCATCGCGGGCGATCAGCCCATGGCAATGGTGCAGTTCGACTCGCATTCGGATACCAACGACACCTACTTCGGCGACAACCCCTACACGCACGGGACGCCGTTCCGGCGCGCGATCGAGGAGGGCATCCTCGACCCGAAGCGGATTATCCAGGTGGGGATCCGCGGGTCGATGTACTCGGCCAGCGATCTGGACTGGGCGCACGAGCAGGGCATCCGGGTGATGGAGATCGAGGAGTATTTCGACCTTGGCCCGGACGGTGCCGTCAAGGAAATCCGCTCCGTCGTCGGCGATGTGCCGACCTATGTGACGTTCGATGTGGACGCCCTCGATCCGGTCTACGCCCCCGGCACGGGGACGCCCGAAGTGGGCGGCTTCACCTCGGTCGAGGCCCAGCGCATGATCCGCGGCCTCCGGGGGCTGAACCTCGTGGGTGCCGATGTCATGGAGGTCTCCCCGCCGTTCGACAGTGCCGGGATTACCGCGTTGACGGGGGCCACGATGATGTTCGAGCTGCTGTGCGTGCTCTCGGAGGCGGTCGCGAAGCGCAAGTGAGCCGGCGGGGACCGTGACGGTCCGGTGGGTGATAAGCTATCGCGAGCAAGCTCGCTCCTACAGGTCAATCTGCACGCCGGTGGCAGAACTCATGTAGGAGCGAGCTTGCTCGCGATCCCTCATACGGGTGCTAACCTTTGAACCATGTGCGGTCGCTACACACTTCGTAACCCTACCGGGCATCCGTGGATCGATCCGGAGATCGCAGGGGGTGTGCCGCCGCGCTACAACATCGCGCCCGGGCAACAGGTACTGACGCTGGGTCGTGACCGCGAAGGCGAACGCGTGACGCGGCTGGCGTTGTGGGGGTTCCATCCGCACTGGTTGCCGGTGGGCCGGCGTGCACCGATCAATGCGCGGATCGAGGGGGCGGCCGAGCGGCCGATGTTCCGGCGGGCCTGCGCGGCGGGGCGGTGCCTGGTGCCCGCCGACGGCTGGTACGAATGGCAGACGGCGGACACCGGGCCAAAGCGGCCCTGGCTGTTTCACCGCCCGGACGACGCCCTGTTCTTCTTTGCCGGTCTCGCGGCACGGGATGCGAACGATCGGCCGACGCTGGCGATCCTGACCCGGGATGCGGACACGCGCTGCGCGCCGATCCATCAGCGCATGCCCGTGGTGGTCCCGTCGGATGAGGTGGCCGCCGCCTGGCTGGAGGCGGCGACGCCGGCGGATGCGATCGACGCCGTGGCGGGCGCTGATGCGGGCGCCCTGGCGATCGATCCGGTCAGCCGGCGCGTGAATCGTCCCGAGAATGACGATCCGGCGTGCGTGCGTGTGCAGACGGAGGCCGGTGACAACGGGGATTGATCGGCCGTGAGGTGCGTCCGAGCGGAGCCCCGCCAGGATCCAGTCAGCGCAGGCGTACCAGCAGGCCGGAACGCACCTTGGGGTCGAACCACGTGGATTTCGGCGGCATCACTTCGCCGGCGTCGGCGATCGCCATCAATTCCCGCACCGATGTCGGGTAGCAGGCGAAACCGACGGCCCAGCCGCCGAACACGCGCCGCTCGATCTCGTCCAGACCGAATGCCCCCGGCACGTAATCGATGCGCGGGTCGCTGCGCGGGTCCTCGATGCCAAGGATCGGGCCGAGGATGTAATCCTGCAGCAGACAGACATCGAGGCAGCGGACCGGATCGTCCTCCGGCACCAGCCCCTCGGGCGCCTTCAGCGAATACCACTTGCTGCCCAGGTGCATCGAGAACGTGTGACGCTCCTGTGGCCGCGCCTCGTCGGCCGCCACCACGTTCAGGGGCTCGACCGTGAAGTGCTCGCCGATCCGCTCCAGCAGTTCGTCGTGGGACAGCCCGCCGAGATCGTGCACGAGGCGGTTGTACTCGAGGATGCGCATCTGGTCGTCGGGGAAGATGGCCGTCAGCACGTAGTTGTACGGTTCATCGCCCGTGTGGTTCGGGTTTTCGGCGCGCCGCTTGGCCGCCCATTTCTGGCAGACCGCCGTGCGGTGATGGCCGTCGGTCAGGTAGAGCGCGCCGTGCTGCTGGAACGCCTTCTGGAGGTGTCCGATTTCCGCGCGATCGCCGACGAACCAGATGGTCTGGTGTACGCCGTCGTCGGAGGTGAAATCGATCAGCGGCGCCTCCTCCTTTGCCCGGGCGACGACCTCGTCCACGGCCGGGTCGGAGGGGTAGGTCAGACTGATCGGGGTCGAACTGGCGCGGACCTCGTCGCGATAGCGGATGAGCACGTCTTCCTTGTCGCGGCGGGTATGCTCGTGCTTCTTGATGCCGCCGGAATCGAACTCGTCCACGGGGATCTCGGCGATCAGACCGGTCTGCTCATGATCGTCGACGCTGAGCCGATAGACATACACGCCCGGGCGATTGTTGAACACGAACACCCGGTTGCGGATCAGTTCCTGCAGTTTCGCCGAGTTGCGCTGCAGGTTCTCGTCAAACGGCGGCCGCTGATCCTCGGGATACTCCTCGGTGGAGCGCATGACGTTGAGGTAGTTCAGCGGATGGGTCAGCGCGAACTCATGGCGCTGGCCCGGCGTCATGGCGTCATACGCCGGGCATGCGACATCGTGCGCCAGATCCGGGCTGGCGTAGTAGCACTGAAAGGGTCGGATCGCCGTCATGCCGTTCGCTCCCGTGCCGCCTCCCGGCGGTACCTGGTGGTCAACCGTTGTCTTTCCGGAACTGCTCCATGAACTGCGCCAGTGCTTCGACGCCCTCATATGGCATGGCGTTGTAGATGCTGGCGCGGCAGCCGCCGACGCTGCGGTGGCCCTTGAGATTCTTCATCCCGGCGGCGTCGGCCTCCTTGATGAACTTCTTCTCCAGGTCCTCGCTCGGCAGGCGGAACACGACGTTCATGTGCGAGCGGTTCTCGGTCGCGACCGGGCAGCTGTACCAGCCGCCGCTGTTGTCGATGACATCGTAGAGTCGACCGGCCTTCTGCGCCGCCTCCTGTTCAATGACGGACAGGCCGCCCTTCGCCTTCATCCACTTCAGCACCTTGCCGATCATGTAGATCGTGAACACGGGTGGGGTGTTGAACAGCGAGTTCTTCTCGGCGTGCACGGAGTAGCGCAGGTACTCACCGATGTCGGTGTTGCAGTCCGCGAGCACGGACTTGCGCACGAACACGAGCGCCGCGCCGGCCGGGCCGAGGTTCTTCTGGGCGCCGCCGTAGACGAGGTCGAACTTCTCCCAGGGGATCGGCCGCGACATGTAGTCGGAGGACATGTCGGCGATCATGGGGACATCGACCTCCGGCCACTCGGTCATGCGGATGCCGCCGATGGTCTCGTTCGAGGTGATGTGGAGATAGCGCGTCCCCGGCTGCAGCTCGATCTCGTTCGAGGCCGGCATGCGGGTGTAACCCTCCGCCTTGCCGTCCCACGCGAAGTAGACGTCGCCGTACTTCTGGGCGTCCTTGAACGCGCCGGAGGCCCAGGCGCCGGAGCCGATGTAGGCGCCTTTCTCGCCGGGCTTGAGGATATTCATCGGGATCATGGCGAACTGCAGCGTGGCGCCGCCCTGCAGGAACAGGACATCGAAGTCGTCCGGGGCGCCATAGATTTCGCGCGCGAGCTCGACCGCCTCGTTGTGCACGGCCTCGTATTCCGGGCCGCGGTGGGTCATCTCGATCAGCGACATGCCGGTGCCGTGGTAGTCCACGAACTCCTGCTGCGCTTCCTCGAGGACCTCGAGGGGCAGCGTGCAGGGGCCGGCGCAGAAGTTGTACACGCGATTGGTCATGGTTCTCTTCCCTTGCCTGGCGTCGGCCGTTGGTAGGGCCGGCGCGATGGTTTCTTTTACAGGTTGACGCAGTGCAGCACGTTGCCGCGGCCGAATTCCTCAAGCATGCGGACCACCTCGGCGGCGATCGCGTTCTGTGCCTGTTCGGTCGAAGCGCCGATATGGTGCGTCCCGTAGACGTTCGGATGCCGCGCGAGCGCCGAATCGAATTCGCCCTGGGCGGCGCCCGGTTCATCATTGTAGACGTCGAGGCCGGCGCGGATGCCCTTGTCGTCCATCGCCTTGATGAGCGCGGGTTCGTCGACGATCTCACCGCGTGATGTGTTGAGCAGGATCGCGCCGGCCTGGAAATGGCCGAGCAGATCCGCGTTGATCATGCCCTTCGTATCGGCGGTTGCCGGTACGTGGAACGAAACGACGTCGCAGTGGCTCACCAGCTCTTGCAGGTCGTCCCGCTCCTGCACCCCGATGGCCTGCAGGCGCCGGGTGGGTTCCTCGTCACGGCCGGTCTTGCGCACGACATGGACATGCATGCCGAACGCCGCGGCCCGTTCCGCGAGCGCGAGGCCGATACCGCCCAGGCCCACGATGCCGATGTGGCGGCCCATGATGCCCTCGGCCTTCGAGTACTTCTTCTTGTTCCATTGGCCCTGACGCAGCTCGATCACGTTGTCCGGGATATTGCGGTCGATCGCCAGCAACAGGCCGAAGGCCAATTCGGCGACGGCGACCGCGTTCTTGCCGGGCACGTTGCAGACCGGGATGTTCTTTTCGGCCGCAGCCTCCTTGTCGATGGTATTGGTGCCGGCGCCGGCGCGGATGATCAGCTTGAGTTCGTCGGCGGCCTCGATGGTCGCGCGCGTGATCTTCGTGCTGCGCACGATGAGCACTTCGGCGCCGGCGACGTGCGCCGGCAGGTCCTCGGCGGACAGATCGGGCTGGAGATCGCAGTCGTGGCCCTGGGCCTTGAGGTCTCCCAGGTATGCCTGCTGAAACTTGTCTGCGAAGAGGATCTTCATGGTCACTCCTTCGGGGCGCGCATGTGCGGCGTTCGGGCGGGCCGTACCGGTCGCTGGGCGAGTCGCGGGCGAGTGCACGCCGCAACGGGCCGGCGCGGCCGGGACAGGGCGAATGATTATGTCACGCGCCGAAAAATAGCCACAAGGCGCTGCAGGCGGCCTCCGGCGGCTGGTGACGCGCAGGGTGCAGAAGGGGTCGCCTCAAGGCAGACGGCGGCGACCACGGGGGGGACGGAGTCAGTGGTCGCCACTGACCCAGTAGGCGATCCGGTCCGGGTGGGCCTCGATGTAGCGGGTCACGGCCGCGTTCGTGGAGTCCTCATGTGCATCGAGCAGGGCGCCCTCGAGCTCCGCCCGCGGCAGCCACATCCGGCCCAGCAGTTCGGCCACGGCCGGGTGATCGGCGTGGAATCCGGGCCTTGCCAGCGCGTGCACGCGCTCGCTGCCCCCGAGGATGCCGCGCTCGTCATCGAGGTAGCGCAGATCAAAGGCGGCGAACATCCAGTGCGGGCTCCAGGCGGTCACGACGATCCACTCGCCGGCCTCGATCGCCCCGGTGAGCGCCCGGCCCATGGCGGGGCCGCCGCCGGGCTCCAGCGTGTAGCCCTCGAGGCCGTAGGCGCTGACGGCCCGGCGTGACAGCCGCATCAGGCCGGAAGCGGGTTCGATGCCGGTGATCCGCCCGCCCAGGCGTTCACGCACCTCGGCGTCATCGAGATCGGCGATCGAGGCGATCGCATCGCGCGGCACATACGCGGGCACGGCCCAGCCGAGACGGCCGCCGGTGTAGAGGGCGCCGAGGTCCTCGGCGCGGCCGGCCACGCGGCGGATATACGGGCCGTGGGTTTGCGGCTGCCACGACATAAGCATGGCGTCGAGGCGCCCGGAGGCGATCCCCTGGTACTGTTCGGCGATCCCTGCCCGCACCAGTTCTACGGGTTGGTCGAGTTCGGCCTCGATGACGCGGGCGGCGAGACGGGTGACGAAGACGCCGTCCGACCATGCCGTCCAGCCGATCCGGATCGGTTCGCGCGCGGCCAACGGGGTCGCCGCGAGCGCCAGTGCGAGCGCGGCCACCTGGAGGAGCGCGTTTTTCATCGGGGGGATCAGGCCGCCAGCTCGGCCTGGGCCAGTTCGCGCACGCGCCGGACCATCGACGACAGCCCGTTGCGGCGGCCGCTGGAGATGTGCTGTTCGAGCTCCAGTTGCTGGAAGACCGATTCGATGTCGGTGGTGACCACCTCTTCCGGCGGGCGGTTGTTGAACACCTCGAACACGATCGCGATCAGCCCCTTGACGATCTGGGAATCGCTGTCCGCTTCGAAACGCATGACCGGCGGGTCCGACGAGTCGTCGCGCGCGGCCGTCATCCAGACATTACTCATGCAGCCGTCGAGCAGATTCTCGTCGGCATAGTGCTCTTCCGACAGTTCCGGCAGCTTGCGCCCCATGTCGATGATGAGGCGATACCGGTCCTGCCAGCTCGGCATCATCTCGAAGGCGGTAATGACACGATCAATCGACACGGTTTTCGTCCACTCCTGCAGTAAGGGCCGCGGGAGGACCCGCTACCCTGCCCATGATACCCGGGCCCGCGAATCCGCCCAAACGCCTCAGCGTCGGCTGCGCTCGGGTATGCAGTACCAGATCAGCGCGATCGCCTGCGCCCCGATCACGGCGGCGAGCGCGAGGCGATGGCCGGCGGGCGCGTACGCGCCGGCGGCGCGGCCCGGGAAATATTCCAGCAGGGCGCCGGTCAAGGCCTGGATCGCGAACGCACTGGCGAAGGTCACCAGGGTGACGGCCGTATTGGCGCGTCCGGTCAGCGCCGCGCCGAATCCGCGAGCCAGTGTAGTAAATGTGATGATGCCGGCCGTGCCGCACAACCCGTATGCGCACCACAGCAGGAGCGTGGGGCCGTCGGGGAACGCCAGGATCAGGATCTGGACCGCGACGAACAGGATCATGCCGCCGCCCGCGACCTGCAGGGGCGTAATGCCGCGGCGTTCGAGGCGCTCGGTGACGACGCCGCTCAGCAGGAAGCCGACCGCCATGGCGGCGGCGATCGCGGACAGATGGGTCGCGACCGCGCGGCGGTCGAGTCCGGATACGTCCGCAAGATACGGGCCGGCCCACAGCCCCTGTGTGGCGAGGAACGCCCCCTGCGACAGCATGGTCGCCGGCGCCACCCGCCAGAACAGACGGCTGGCATACACGCGGCGCAGGCCGGCCAACAGCTCTCGGCGCCCGGGGACACCGTCCGGCGCCGTGCGTTCCGGCACGCCCAGGGCGATCCCGGCCGCCAGCAGCAGCGTGAGCGCCGCGAGGCCCACGAGGATGCCGCGCCAGTCCGTCCACTGCAGGCCGAACTCGATCGGCAGACCGGCGCAGACGGCGCCCAGCCCGCCCGCGGCCAACAGCAGACCGTTGACCAATGCCAGCCGCGGCCCGTCGAACCAGAGCACATTGGCTTTGAGCCCGCCCATCAGGCAGGCCGAGACACCAACGCCGATCAGCGCGCGGCCGACCAGCAGGCCCGTCATGCCCTCAGCCGCGGCGAAGACCAGCGCGCCCCCGGCCGCCAGCAAGAGCAGGGCAGCCTCCACGCGGCGCGGGCCGAACCGGTCCAGCAGCACGCCCAGCACGGGCTGGAAGCTGGCGAAGGCGAGGAGGTACACGCTGGTGAGCAGGCCCAGCTGGTCGGCACGGAGGCCGAGATCGGCGATCAGATCGGGCGCCAGCACCGCATTGACGGACCGGTAGAGGTACGACAGGAAGAACCCGCCGGCGAAGAACAGGAACACCCGAAGGCCGAGCACGCGCTACTCCATTTGCAGGGCGATGGACGACGCCCGGGGCCGGCAAGAGGCCGGCGCCGGGCGCTCGTACGAACGTCGCGGGATACGGGATATTGTGCCGACCGGCACTGGTGATGGAAAATCCTGGGGCTGTCGCCGACGGCGCACCTCCACCGCAGTCACCCGGGAGCCCGCGCATGGGCCATCGTCTTTCGAAGATCTACACCCGCACCGGCGATGCCGGCACCACCGGTCTCGGCGACGGTTCGCGCACCGAGAAGGACGCGGCCCGGGTCGAGGCCTATGGCACGGTCGACGAGCTGTCGAGCGTGATCGGCATGCTGCTGGCGCAGGATCTGCCGGAGTCGATCGCGGGGATCCTGATCGAGGTTCAGCACAATCTGTTCGACCTGGGCGGAGAACTCTGCGTGCCGGGGTACTCGGCCGTCGTGCCGGCGCAGGTCGAGTGGCTCGAGCAGAAGCTCGACGAGCACAACGCCGATCTGCCGCCGCTGAAGGACTTCATCCTGCCGGGCGGCGGCCCCGCCGCCTCCGTGTGCCACCTGGCGCGAACCGTCTGCCGCCGCGCGGAACGCCGGGTGCATACGCTGGCCCGTGAGGAGGACGTGAACCCGCAGGGCCTGGCGTACCTGAACCGCCTGTCCGACCTGCTGTTCGTGTTCGGCCGTGTGCTCGCCCGCCGCGAGGGCGGCTCCGAGGTCATCTGGCAGCGCGATCGCAACGCGGTGTGATGCGTGCGGCGGCCTGGATGTCGCCTCGGCGTGGAGGTGCAGTAAGGGTTCTCGCCAAGACGCAAAGCCCGCCAAGGGACGCGAAGGAAATCGTAGGCCGGCCTTGCCCGGCGCGACGGACGGGCGGGTCGGATGGAAACGCCGGTTCGCGCGCCGGGCAATGCCGGCACGCTCCTGCCAGGAAGTTGAGGCTTTCGCCGGTCGATGCGCGCGTTCGCCTTGCGGCGAAAACGCGCCTACTGCACGGGAATGGCCGTCCTGGTTTCGTAGGCGCGTTTGCGCGAAGCGCACGCGCGCGGTTTTAGCGAACCGAGGCGGTAAAGCTGCCTGTCCGACAATCGCCTTATTCTCGATTTCCTTTGCGTCCCTTGGCGCCCTCCGCGCCTTGGCGAGAACCAAAATTGCACTGCGGCTCCCGGCGCACGCCCCCATGGCCTTACACCAACCGCCCCGATCGCGTAAACTCCCGCGGTTCCGCACCGTCATCAGCGCCCCGGGCCCGTGAACAGGCGCCCGTCGGGGCCGTAAACCAGTCGAATCCCATGAACGCGCTTACCATCCGTAATCTCGAGAAGCGGTACCCGAACGGCGTCTATGCGCTGCGCGGGATCGACCTCGACGTCGCCGAAGGCGAATTCTTTGCGCTGCTGGGGCCAAATGGCGCCGGCAAGTCGACCGCGATCGGCATCATCGCCTCGCTGGTGAACAAGACCGCCGGCGAGGTCTCGGTGTTCGGTCACGACCTCGATACCGATCTCGCCGGGGCGAAGGCCTCGATCGGGCTGGTCCCGCAGGAGTTCAACTTCAACCAGTTCGAGACGGTCATCCAGATCGTGCTCAACCAGGCGGGCTACTACGGCATCCCGCGCAGCCGCGCGCGTGAGCGCGCCGAGCGCTACCTCAAGCAGCTGGGCCTTTGGGAGAAGCGCGACGTGGTGTCGCGGGAACTCTCCGGCGGCATGAAGCGGCGTCTGATGATCGCGCGCGCGCTGATCCATGAACCGCGCCTGCTGATCCTGGACGAGCCGACGGCTGGCGTGGATATCGAGATCCGGCGCTCGATGTGGCGCTTCCTGGAGGACATCAACCGGCGCGGCATCTCGATCATCCTCACGACCCACTACCTTGAGGAGGCCGAGAGCCTCTGCAGCACGGTAGCGGTCATCAACCACGGCCGGATCGTCGAGTACGGCACGGTGTCCGAGCTGCTGCACAAGCTCAATTACGAGACCTTCGTGCTCAATGTCCGCGGTGGCGTGACCGGTCTGAATCCGATCGAGGGCTACAGCATGACCCCGCGCCTGGATGGTGCGCTCGAAGTCGAGGTACCGCGCGACACCGGCATCAACCGCCTGTTCGAGGCGCTCTCCGAGCAGGGCGTCGAGGTCCTGTCGATGCGCAACAAGACCAACCGGCTCGAGGAATTCTTCATGCGCCTGGTCGAGGACCAGCGGCGGGATGCGGCCTGATGGCATACGGTGACAGCGCAATACCGACGGCCTGGTGGCGCAACTGGGTCGCCTTCCAGACCATCGTCCTGAAGGAGATCCACCGCTTCGCCCGGATCTGGGTGCAGACCATCCTGCCGTCGGCGATCACTACGGGCCTGTACCTGCTGATCTTCGGCAACCTGATCGGGCGCCGGATCGGGCCGATGGACGGGTACACGTACATGGACTACATCGTGCCCGGCATCATCATGCTGTCGATCATCACGAACTCGTACGGCAACGTGGTGTCCTCGTTCTACGGCACCAAGTTCCAGCGCCACATCGAGGAACTGCTGATCGCGCCCGTGCCGAACTGGCTGATCCTGGCCGGTTACGTCTGCGGCGGCGTGGCCAGGGGCCTGACGGTGGGCGTGCTGGTGACCATCGTCGCGGCCGTGTTCACGGATCTGTCGTTCGCGCATCCGCTGCTGGTCGTGCTGATCGCGATCCTGACCGCGACGGTGTTCGCGATCGGCGGCTTCATCAACGCGATCTACGCGAAGAGCTTCGACGACATCTCGATCGTGCCGACCTTCGTGCTGACCCCGCTGACCTATCTCGGCGGCGTGTTCTATTCGATCTCGCTGCTGGCGCCGTTCTGGCAGGGGGCGTCGCTGCTGAACCCGATCCTCTACATGGTCAACGCGTTCCGCTACGGTTTCCTCGGCGTTTCGGACATCCCGGTCGCCGTGGCCTTCGCGCTCATCCTGGTCTTTATCCTGGGCCTGGGCGGCTGGGCCCTGTACCTGCTCAACCGCGGCACCGGCATCAAGAGTTGAGCCGGCCAGGGAAGCGCTGATTGAAGCCACGCAGCGCGTTGGGGAGCGATGTAGGTCGGGCTTCCAGCCCGACAGATCAGGGGCTTACGAGTGTCGGGCTGTAAGCCCGACCTACAGGATTCCCGACAATCAGAGGTTCCCGCATGGCCCAGCAGGGCCTGGCCCATCGCCAACATCGAACGGAGTAACCGAAGCCATGGCGAAGACGAAAACGAAGCAGAAGGACACGCCCCGCATGGCCGATTCGGTCGACCCGCATGAGCTCTACCAGCTCGCCGTGCAGGGGGTGGATTTCGAACTCGATTTCGTCGAGCAGACCTTCCAGG
Organism: Halofilum ochraceum; assembly: GCF_001614315.2. NCBI lineage: Bacteria > Pseudomonadati > Pseudomonadota > Gammaproteobacteria > Chromatiales > Ectothiorhodospiraceae > Halofilum > Halofilum ochraceum. Next base: position 52,158 of record NZ_LVEG02000018.1, on the reverse strand, counting down.
ACCTGCGCGGCCGCCGGCCGAAATCGATCCGCGAGGACTTCTGCGGCACGGCGCTGTCGGCCTGCGAATGGGTCCGCCGCCACCCCGATAACAGCGCCATCGGCGTCGATGTCGATCCGGAGGTCCTCGGCTGGGGCTTCGACAACAACGTCGCGCCGCTGAGCCCGGATCAGAAGCAGCGCATCGATCTGCTGCCGGAGGACGTGCTGACGGTCGACGCCGGGCCGTTCGATATCGTCCAGGCGTTCAACTTCAGCTACTGGTTCTTCCAGGAGCGGGCGACGATGAAGCGCTACTTCGAGCGCATCCGCGAGTCGCTGGTCGATGACGGCATCGCCTTCTTCGACGCCTTCGGCGGTTACGAGGCGCACCGCTGCCAGAAGGAAAAAACCGAGCTCGACGGCTTCACCTACATCTGGGAGCAGGCGGCCTACAATCCCATCGCCGCCGAGATGGTCTGCTTCATCCACTTCCGCTTCCCGGACGGCTCCCGCCTCGACCGCGCCTTCTCCTACAACTGGCGCCTGTGGGGCGCGAAGGAACTGCGCGAACTCCTCCTGGAGGCCGGCTTCTCCCGCACCCGCATGTACGTCCAGGCCTTCGACGACGAGACCGACGAACCCATCGACCAGTTCGACGAGGCCGAGGAAATACCGGACTACGCTTCGTGGATCGCTTATCTCGTCGCTGAGAAGTGACTTTAAGAACCACGAATGAACACGAATGAACACGAATGGACACGAATGCTGCCGCAGGGCGTGGCTGGCTCTCGGGAGCTTCGCTGAGGTGTCTGTGGCGAATGGAGTCTCGTTTTGAACCACAGATGAACACAGATGGACACAGATGAAAGTCAAAGGCGATCAGTTGCAGGTCCCGACCGATTGCCCCGGCGCTACGGCCCCTTCTTTTGACTTTATCTGTGTTTATCTGTGGTTCTTATCCCCGCGTCCGCCCCACGGCGCTCTCAGCACCGCTCCTCCGCGGCTGATCGGCCCTGCGGCAGCATTCGTGTCCATTCGTGTTCATTCGTGGTTCTAACCGGCATTGCTCAGCCGCGGCATTCGCCGTAGCGGGGCGGGTTGGTAGAATCGGGGGCTGGAGGTGGTTCGATGACGCTTGATCGTACGCTCAGCATCGCGCCGATGATGGACTGCACGGACCGGCATGACCGGTATCTGCTGCGGCTGATCTCGCGGCGTGTGCTGCTGTATACGGAGATGATCACTGCGAACGCGCTGATCCATGGCGATCCGGCGCGGCTGCTGGCGTACGATCCGTTCGAGCATCCGGTGGCCCTGCAGATCGGGGGCAGCGAGCCCGAGCGCATGGCCGCGGCCGCGCGCATGGCGGAGGATTTCGGGTACGACGAAGTCAACATCAATGTCGGCTGCCCCAGTGATCGCGTGAAGAACGGTGCCTTCGGCGCCTGTCTGATGGCGGAGCCGGACACCGTCGCCGAGTGCGTGCGGGCGATGCGCGCGACCGTCTCGATCCCGGTGACAGTCAAGTCGCGCATCGGCATCGATGACCAGGACAGTTACGAACACCTCAACCGCTTCACCGCCGCCGTGGCCGAGGCGGGCACCGAGGCGTTGATCGTGCACGCCCGCAAGGCCTGGCTGCAGGGGCTGTCGCCGAAGGAAAACCGCGAGATCCCGCCGCTGGACTATGAGCGCGTATACCGGCTCAAGCGCGACTGGTCGGCCCTGCCGATCGTGATCAACGGCGGCATCCGCACGCTCGACGAGGCGGCGGGGCATCTCCCCGCGGTCGACGGGTGCATGCTCGGACGCGGCCCTTACGGTTCGCCGTGGTCGCTGGCCGGCGCGGACAGCCGGTTCTGGGGCGATCCGGATCCGCTGGATTCGCCGCATGAGGCGGTCGCGGCCTATATGCCCTATGTGCACGCGCGCCTGGCGGAGGGCGTGCCGATTCACCACATGACGCGCCACATGAGCGGCCTCTTCCAGGGCCAGCCGGGCGCCCGCGCCTGGCGACGCACGCTCGCCGAGGGCGCGGCCGCGGGGGGCGGCGCCGAGATCATCGAGCAGGCGCTGGCGCGATTGCCTGAGCCGGAAGCCGAGCGGGCGGCCGTTTGAGCCTGGCCCCGGCGAATGCGCGGGTGCCCGTTCGCGGGGCCGACGCCGCTACCCGCAGCGCTTCCCCATGACCGCGAACATGCGCTCCCTGCGCACCGAGCGGCCGGTCGGCGGCGGTTCGGATGCCGCCAACCTGTGGCGGATGCTGACCTGGCTCAGGCCGTGGCGCGGTCGCGTCGTGCTCGCGCTGGGCGCGCTCATCATCGCCAAGCTGTCGGTGGTCGGCGTGCCCCTGCTGCTCAAGGAGGTCGTCGACGCGCTCGACACCGACGCCGATCCCGCCCTCACCGTACCGCTCGGCCTGCTCGCCGCGTACGGCGCGCTGCGCCTGGCCAACTCGGGCTTCTCCGAACTGCGCGACGCGCTCTTCGCCCGCGTCCGGTATGCCGCCATGCACCGGCTGTCGACGACGGTGCTGTCGCATCTGCATGCGCTGTCGCTGGCCTACCACCTGGAGCGACGCACGGGGGCCGTCTCGCGCGACCTCGCGCGGGGTACCCGCAGTGTCAGCAATATCCTCAACTATCTCGTGTTGAACGTGATCCCGACCGCCGCCGAGACACTGCTGGTGATCGGCATCCTCTTCTTCAGCTACAGCTGGACCTTCGTGGCGACGACGGTCGTCGCGGTCGCGATCTATATCGGCTTCACGCTGTCGATGACCGAGTGGCGGATGGAATACCGCCACCGCATGAATGCGCTCGAGTCCCAGGCGAACGACCGTGCGGTCGACAGCCTGCTCAACTACGAGACGGTCAAGTACTTCAACAATGAGGATCACGAGCTGCGGGAGTACGATGACACGCTCGATCGATGGACCGACGCGGCCGTGCATACCCAGGTGTCGATGGGGGCGCTCAACTTCGGCCAGGGCGCGATCATCGCGCTGGCGGTGACGGCGATCATGGTTCAGGCCGCGCTCGGCGTCGCCGCCGGCACCATGAGCCTCGGTGATCTGGTCATGGTCAACGGCCTGCTGCTGCAGCTGTTCATGCCGCTGAACGTGCTGGGCAGCATCTACCGGGCGCTGAAATACGCGCTCGCCGACATGGACCTGGTCTTTCGCCTGCTCGATACGCCGGCCGGCGTAACCGATCGCCCCGATGCACGGCCCCTGCAGGTCACGGCGGGGCGGGTGCGGTTCGAGGACATATCGTTCGGCTATCAGTCCGGGCGCCAGGTCCTGGCCGGAATCGACTTCACGATCGAGCCCGGCTGCAAGGTCGCGGTGGTAGGCCCGTCGGGCGCCGGCAAGTCGACGCTGGCGCGGCTGCTGTTCCGCTTCTGGGATCCCGATGAGGGCCGGATCACGATCGACGGGCAGGACCTGCGCGATTGCACGCAGGACAGCGTCCGGGGCGCGATCGGCATCGTTCCCCAGGATACGGTGCTGTTCAATGACACGCTGGCGTACAACATCGGGTACGGCGCGCCCGAGGCGACCCGGGCGGATATAGAACGCGCCGCGCGCCTGGCCGATATCGATCGCTTCATCGCGTCGCTGCCGGATGGTTATGACACCGTCGTCGGCGAGCGCGGGCTGAAACTCTCGGGTGGGGAAAAGCAGCGCGTCGCGATTGCCCGGGTCATCCTCAAGGATCCGCCGATCCTGGTGTTCGACGAGGCGACCTCAAGCCTCGACTCGCGCTCGGAGGGGGCGATCCTGCGCGCGCTGAACGACGTCGCGCGCGAAACGACGACGCTGGCGATCGCGCACCGCCTGTCGACGGTGGCGGACGCCGACGAAATCCTCGTCCTGGAGGACGGGCGGATCCGCGAGCGCGGCCGCCACCCGGAGCTGCTGGCACAGGATGGCCTCTATGCTCATATGTGGCAGTTGCAGCAGGCCGAACGCGACGCCGATCCGGCTTGAACCGCGCAACCACCTGGTGACTTGCACCGAAACGGGCGGTCTCGGGCCATGTGCGTCCCGGCGGCAGGCTGGCCCCTGCGGTCGCAAGCCGGCCTGCAAGACATTACCGCCGTTCGTGGTTTTCTGTCTCTGCGTGCTCTGCGCCTCTGCGTGATAACGAATTTCTGGGGAAGGCTGGAAAACCGGTTTCACGCGGAGCCGCGGAGAGCGCGGAGAAAAGAACGCAGGCCGGCTTTTGCCGAAGCCAACAGCCGGGGCGGTTCGGCGTAGCCGGGTCGAGGCTGTCCGCCCGGTGATCGGCGAAACCGGCCGCATCACCTGTTCGCTTTCAGGAGAACGCGATGGACCCCGTCGATCTGCGCAACGAAGGGCCCGCCGCCGTGACCCATGGTCTGCTCGCCGGGGAGGGCGTGGCCGAGCGGTCCTGCGACGCCATTCCCGACGATCAATGCACGGCCGTGCCCGGCAACTACCTCCGTAATCTCGCCAACGGCACGGCGACCAAACTCGCCGAGCAACTGGCCGGGCCGAATCTGGTGCTGCCGTGGCTGCTGGCGGGCGTGGGCACGCCGGCGGCGATCATCGGTTTCCTGGCGCCGGTCCGGCAGGCCGGGGCGCTGCTGCCGCAGCTCGCCTTCGCCGCGGTCATCCGTCGCCTGCCGCAGCGCAAATGGGCGTGGAGCGGTGCCGCGGCGGTCCAGGCGGTCTGTCTGCTGGCCATGATCCCGGCCGCGCTGGGTCTGTCACCCGTCGCGGCCGGGCTCGCGGTACTCGTGCTGCTGGCGATGTTCGCGGTGGCCAGCGGTCTGGGATCGGTCGCTTTCCAGGATGTGATGGGTAAGACCATTCCGAAGGGCCAGCGTGGGCGTCTGCTGGGCCAGCGGGCGCTGCTCGGTGGCGGTCTGACGGTGATCGCCGGTGCCTGGCTGTATGGATCGCTCGGCGATGCGGAGGCGACCGCGATGTACGCCGCGCTGGTCGGCGCCGCGGCGCTGCTGTGGATCATGGGGGCGATGCTGTTCGCCCAGATCGAGGAGGTGCCCGGTGCGACCGAGGGCGGTCGCAATGCATTGAGCGAGGCGCGGCGTGGGCTGGAACTGTGGCGGTCGGATCCGGGCTATCGTCGCTATCTGATCGCACGGAGTCTGCTGGTCACGGTCGAGATCGCCGCGCCGTTCTACGCGCTCTACGCGCGTGAACTGTTCGGTGGCGCGCTGTCGGCGCTGGGCGTGTATATCCTGGCGGTCGGCCTGGGCAATGTGCTGGCGAGCCCGCTCCAGGGGCGCTTCGCGGATCATTCCGCGCGCTGGGCCATGGTATTCGCGGGCCTGGTGGCAGCGGTGCTGGCACTGATGGCGCTCCTGCTCGGCGAGCCGAGTGCCGGGGTACATTCGCCGTGGGTGTTCGCGCTGGTCTTCGTCGGCCTTGGGATCGCCGAGAGCGGTGCGCGAATCGGTCGCAAGACTTGGCTTATCGATGCCGTGGACGCGGCGGAACGCCCGGTCTATGTCGCCTTCGCCAACACGGCGATGGGCGTCATCACCCTCTGCTGGGGGGCACTCGGGATTGTCGCCCAGTTCGCCGGCGTCCCGTTGTTGCTGGCGCTGCTTGGTGCGGTCGCCCTGGTCGGAGCGGTTGCTGCCGCGGCCATGCCCGAAGTCGACGCACGGCGGTGAGTCGGCGCTTCTGGCGCAGATGGTCAGTGCATTCGGGTTCTCGCCAAGGCGCGGAGGGCGCCAAGGGCGCGGAGAGGGTAAGTCGGTAATGATTCATCCGTCGCTGCCCCGGACTCGCTGGAACAGTGGCTCAGCGGTGGAGACCGCCTTGGGCCCACTGGTGTGGGTGTAGGTCGGACTTCCAGTCCGACAGGCAGGAGGCTTCGGCCTGTCGGACTGGAAGTCCGACCTACGCTCGTATCCGATCTCGTTTGGGGGAGTTTTCTGGCACCTGCATTTCCGCGCCACGTTCGACACTGAATACGTTCGCGTCCCTTGGCGCCCTCCGCGCCTTGGCGAGAACCTTCCTGCACTGACTAGCAGGATCCTTGGCGCGGCGGGTCCTGCACGGGATGTCCGAATGAGGGGACTACGGGCGCGAACGAAGCAGTTGAAGCAGGTCGTCCGTCTTGCGGGTGTTGATGATATCTGCGGCCGTCGCCCCGGCGCGGCGGGCCTGGTCGATGCCGTGGCGGAGCAGGTCGAAGTGGTGGGTGGCGTGGGCGTCGGTGTTGACGGCGAGCCGGCACCCCTTTTCCAGCGCCAGCCGCGCGTTGGTGTCGGACAGGTCCAGGCGCTTGGGCTGGGCGTTGATCTCGACCGCGATGCCGCGTTCGGCGGCCGCCTCGAGGCAGCGTTCCAGATCGATGTCGATCGGCTCGCGGCGGTTGATCTCGCGCGCGGTCGGGTGGCCCCAGATCATGAAGTGCGGATTCTCCATCGCCCGCAGCACCCGCTCGGTCTGTTCCGCACGCGAGCGGCGCAGCTCGTAATGGATCGAGCAGACGACGACATCGAGCCGCGCGAGGACCTCGTCGGGCAGATCCAGCGAGCCGTCACCGAGGATATCGACCTCGCAGCCCTTGAGGATCGTGATGTCGCCGTAGTCGGCGGCGACGGCATCGATCGCGTCGGCCTGTTCGGCCAGGCGCTCGGCCGAGAGTCCGTTCGCGACCCGCACCCGGGGGCCGTGATCGGTGATGGCGATGTAGTCGTGGCCCCGTTCGCGGGCGGCCTCGATCATCGCCGCCAGTGGTTCTTTGCCGTCGCTCCAGTCCGTGTGGCCGTGCAGGTTGCCGCGGATCGTGTCCACGGTGACGAGCTCCGGCAGTGAACCGCGCTCGGCCGCGGCGATCTCACCGCGGTCCTCGCGCAGTTCCGGCGGGATCCAGTCGAGCCCGAGGCGGCGATAGATGGCCGCCTCCGAGGCCGCTTCCAGGGTCTTCTCGCCGTCGTAGAGCCCGTACTCGTTGAGCTTCCAGCCCCGGTCGACGGCGCGCTGGCGCAGGGCGACGTTGTGCTGCTTCGAGCCCGTGAAGTAGAGCAGTGCCGCGCCGAAGCTGGCGGGCGACACCGCGCGGACATCGACCTGCAGCCCGTCGCCCAGAATGACGGTGGAACGGGTCGAGCCGTGCGAGACCACGCGCTCCACATCCTCATCGGCGACGAGCCGGTCCATGACGGCCTCGCTGTCGTCGGTGGCCGCCAGCAGATCGATGTCGCCGACGGTCTCGCGGCGCCGGCGGTAACTGCCGGCGATCACCGCGTCGCTGACACCGGGCATCGCCGCGAGCCGATCACGCAAAGGGGCGGCGACGGACTCCGCGTCGGCGAGTCGGGTACGCTGCTCTCCGGCGGCCCGCAGTTGCCGGATGCCGTCGAGCAGTGCCGCTTCCTTCTTCGGGCCGAATCCGGACAGTTCGCGCACCTGGCCCGCGCGCGCGACCCGTTCCAGGTCGTCCAGCGTACGCAGCTGGAATCGATCGTACAGCGCCTTGACCCCCTTGGGCCCGAGGCCCTGGACCTGCATCAGGTCGGCGAGTTCCGGAGGCACGCGCGCGGCGATCTCGTCCAGGGGGGGCAGGTGGCCGCTGGTGACGAGGCTGCGCACGCCCTCGGCGATATCCCGGCCGATGTGCGGGTATTCGGTGAGGTCGGTATCCGACTCGACCAGGTAGGCCACGCTTTGCGAAAGCCCGGCGATCGTCTCCGCGGCGTTGCGCCAGGCGCGCACCCGGAAGGGGTTCGCACCCTCGATCTCCAGCAGGTCCGCCAGGCGTTCACACTGCCCCGCGATATCCCGGTTCCGCATTCGTTTCGACACGGTGATCTCCGTTGCGACGATGGTCGTGCACCGGCTTCGCTAGTGGCCCACCAGGGCGATCAGCGCGGTCGACTTCCATTCTGCGACGGTCATGTCCCGATTGCGACAGAACATGGAAAAGTCATTGTTTTGTCGCCAAAAATCCATACTGTAACGGCACCGGTCGGATCGGACCGGTCGGCCCACCCGCAGGGCCGGTTGATGACGCGCGTGAGGTGTAACGAGAGATGATAGTGCTGCCGCTTGGCTGGACCAACCATGCCTACGATGTACCCGTGTTTTCCGGGCTGGCTTCCCGGAAGCGCCGTGACGTTTCCGCTCCGGCGGTTACGCCCCGGAAGACCGTGGCCCGCAAGAGCCCGGTCGGCCACCGGGATATCGCCGTGCCGCTCGGATGGACCGGGAATTCCTACCGTCGGACGGGGAAACCCGCACGCGGGTGATGGTTGCGGGCACGCCCGCTGGCCCGTGTGATGCAGGAGGCGCTCCCGCCGGGGGCGCCTCTTTTTTTGCGCGCGTATCGGCGGTCAGCCCGCGATGTAGTGCTGCAGTGCTTCGCGCTCGCGCTCGAGTTCCTCGATCCGGGCGCGGACCGCGTCGCCGATCGAGATGATGCCGACAAGGCGGCCATCGTCGAGGATCGGCAGGTGACGGAACCGGCCGTCGGTCATGACACGCATGACGTGATTGATGTCCTCCTCGGGCGCGCAGTGCTTGACCTCGCGGGTCATGAGGTCGGCGGCCGTCAGACCGGAGAGATCCGGGCCGTGTTCGTCGAGTGCGCGGACGATGTCGCGCTCGGACACGATGCCGGCCATTTGCTGCGCCTCATCAAGGACGATGACCGCGCCGATGTCGCGCTCGCAGAGAATGGCGACGACGTCGGGGATCGAGCGGTCCGGGGCGACGCTGGCGATTTCCCCCGATTTGCGCTGCAGAATCCGCGATATCTTCATTGATTCACCTCCTGGCGGTGCCGCACGACCGATGGCCCTCCAGGGCCCCGGCTCGCAATCATTACATTAGCCCCTTCGGCCACGGTATGCGACCGGACAGTAGTCCGTTCTGGCGCGGTATGCGATCGGCGCGCGATCGGCGCCGCCATCACCCGCCGCGCCATTCAGCCGCCGATATACGACATCTCCACTTTCGGGCGGATCACCGTCTCGCTCGAGCGGAGTTCGGAATAGCGGTCGTCGCGCCGGGTCCAGATCGAGCGCACCTCTTCGGCCAGGCGCGCGTCGTCCACGTCGGAGCGCAGCAGTCCGCGCAGATCAGTGCCGACACCGGCGAACAGACAGGTGTACAGGGCCCCTTCGGCCGACAGCCGGGCGCGCGTGCAGCTGCGGCAGAAGGGCTGGGTGACCGAGGCGATCACGCCGATCTCACCGGTGCCGTCGCGGTAGCGCCAGCGCCGGGCGACCTCCCCGGGGTAGTTCGGCTCCAGGCTCTCCAGCGGCCACACCGCATCGATCCGGTCGCGGATCTCGCGCGCGGAAACGACGTCGTCGAGGCGCCAGCCGTTGGTGGTGCCGACGTCCATGAACTCGATGAACCGCAGCACGTGGCCGCTGCCGCGGAAGCAGCCCGCCAGCGGGAGGATCTGGTCCTCGTTCACGCCGCGCTGGACGACCGTGTTGATCTTCACGTTGAGACCGGCGGCGTCGGCGTTGGCGATCCCGTCGAGGACCTTGCCGACCGGGAAGCCGACGTCATTGATGGCCATGAATACCGCGTCGTCGAACGCGTCGAGGCTGACCGTGATCCGGTCGAGCCCGGCATCGGCGAGCGTGCGGGCACGCTTGGACGACAGCAGCGAGCCGTTGGTCGTGAGCGCGATATCCTCGATCCCGTCGACGGCCGCGATGCCCTCGACCAGGCGTTCGAGCTCCGCGCGCACCAGCGGTTCGCCGCCGGTGAGGCGGATCTTGCGCACGCCCTGGTCTGCGAATACGCGCACGAGGCGCACGATCTCGTCGAAATCGAGCAGGCTGCTGCGCGGGAGGAAGTCGTGATCCGAGCCGAACTGCTCCTTCGGCATGCAGTACGTGCAGCGGAAGTTGCAGCGATCGGTGACCGAGATGCGCAGGTCGCGCAGCGGCCGATCCAGGGTGTCGGTTACCATATGCAAGCCCGGTCGTATGGCCTGTGTGTGCCCAGAATACCAGTTTCGCGCCTTTTGTCTCGCCCCGTCGCACATATCCTTATAACAAGCGAATCCAGTCGCGCCACCGCATCCGTGGGATAATCGCGCGGCTGAGACCACCCCGTCAGGCCCGATCGCGATGGACTACTATCCCGTATTCATGAATCTGCGCGGCCGGCGCGTGCTCGTCGTGGGCGGCGGCGAGGTGGCCGCGCGCAAGGTCGATCTCGTGCATTCCGCCGGTGCGCATGTCGTGGTCGTGGCTCCGTGGCTGGGCGAGGAACTGCGCGCGCGTCTGGCGCGGGGCGAGATCGAGCACGTGGCGCGGCGCTGGGTGTCCGGCGATGTCGCCAACAGCGCGCTCGTGGTGGCCGCGACCGATGACCCTGGCGTCCATGAGTGCATTTCGGTGTATTGCCAGCAACTCGGTATCCCCGTGAATGTGGTCGACGACACGCCCCTGTGCAGTGTCATCACCCCGGCCATGGTCGACCGCTCCCCCATCCAGATCGCGATCTCCTCCGCCGGGGTCGCGCCGGTGCTCGCCCGCCGGCTGCGGGCGTGGATCGAGGCGGCGGTGCCACCGGGTTACGGGCGGCTCGCCGGTCTGGCCGCGCGCTTCCGCGATGCGGTCAAGGGGCGCTTCGCGAGCGTCGATGAGCGGCGGAAATTCTGGGAGCGGATCCTCGAGGGGCCGGTCGCCGATCTGGTGTACGCCGGCCGCGATGCCGAGGCGGCGGAGAGGCTCGCGCGGGAAATCGATGCCCCAGATGCGTCCGGGGATGCCGCCGGATCCGTCGCGCTCGTCGGGGCGGGGCCGGGCGATCCGGATCTGCTGACCTTCCGCGCGCTGCGGCTGATGCAGCATGCCGATATCGTGCTCTACGATCGGCTCGTATCCGATGCCGTGCTGGAGTTGACGCGCCGCGACGCCGAGAAGGTCTACGTCGGCAAGCGTCGCTCGAACCATCACGTCACCCAGGATCGGATCAACGCCGAACTGATCCGGCTCGCGCGTGAAGGTAAAAGGGTAGTCCGCCTGAAAGGGGGCGACCCGTTCATCTTCGGGCGCGGCGGCGAGGAGATCGGCGAGCTGATGGAGGCCGGGATCGATTTCCAGGTCGTGCCGGGCATCACGGCCGCGGCCGGCTGCGCCGCCTATGCCGGCATCCCGCTGACGCATCGTGACCATGCGCAGTCCGTGCAGTTCATTACCGCGCACCTGCGCGATGGCAGCGTCGATCTGGACTGGCCGGCGCTGGTGCGCCAGGGCACGACGCTGGCCGTGTATATGGGCCTGTCGGGCGTGCGCGAACTCTGCGCCCGCCTGATCGAGCACGGCCGCGATGCGCATACGCCGGCGGCACTGGTTCAGCAGGGGACGCTGCCCGAGCAGCGCGTGTTCGTCGGTTCACTGAGTTCGCTGCCGGACCTGATCGAGGCCCACGAGGTGCAGGCGCCGACGCTGATCATCGTCGGCGATGTGGTGCGCCTGCACCGGCAGCTGCAGTGGTATCGCCCCGAGGAGAAGGTCGAAGCCGCCGACGCCCCGGTGGAGCCGGTTCATACGCCGCTAGACCCCATGCCCGTAACTGAATCGGCGAACCACGCGGGGCGCATGGCCGGCTGAAGGCGGCGCCGGGATCCGTCAGTCCTCGTCTTCCGTCGTCGCCGGGGTCGTATACCGGTCCTGGAATGCTTCGACCGCTTTCTCCACGTGCGTCGGCCGCTCGACCTGGGCGATATGGAAAGCGGCATCCCCTTCATTCAGAAGCGGGATCTGCGACATCCCGATCACGATGCCGCTGAGGTGCGCCTTGATTGTAACCTCCGGCTCTCCGAACGGGCTTACCACCGTGCCCAGCGTATCGCCCTTGCGGACCCGGGCGCCCAGGCGGGCCCGGGCGCGGAAGATGCCGCTGTCCGGTGCACGTACCCAGCTGCTGTCGAGGGCGGTGGCGGGTTCCGTCCGTCGGCGGCTGCGGGATTTCGGCAACATGCCCAGTTGCCGCATGACCGAGATCACGCCACGCACCCCGGCGCGGATCGACACCTCATCGAATCGCAGGGCCTCACCCGCCTCGTACAGCAGCATCGGGATGCCACGCTCATGGAGCGCCTGGCGCAGTGAGCCATCGCGCACATTGGCATTGATGATCACGGGCGCACCGAACGCACGGGCCAGGTCGACCGTGCGCTCGTCATCCAGGGTCGCGCGGATCTGCGGAAGATTCGTGCGGTGGATCGCGCCGGTGTGCAGGTCGATCCCGTAATCGCAGTGGCCGACGATCTCGGTCATGAACAGATTGGCGAGGCGGGCGGCGAGCGAGCCGGTCTCGGAGCCGGGAAAGGATCGGTTCAGGTCGCGCCGGTCGGGCAGGTAGCGGGTCTGCTGCAGGAAGCCGAAGACGTTGACCACGGGTACCGCGATCAGTGTCCCGCGGATGCGCCCCAGCGCCGACTGCTTCATCAGGCGCCGGACGATCTCGACGCCGTTGAGTTCATCGCCGTGGACGCCGGCGCTGACGCAGAGCACCGGCCCCGGGCGGCGGCCGCGCACGACCTGGACCGGCATGTTGAGATCAACGTGGCTGAACACGCGCGACAGCGGCAGCTCGATCGTACGGCGCTCGCCCGGCGCCACCGATTCGCCGCCGATCGTCAGGGGCGCGGAACGGTCAGCCTTTGCCACGGGTCTTGGTCTTGCCTTCTTTGGCGTTCTTCTCGACGAATTGGATGATCTGGCCGGCGATGTCCTTGCCGCTGGCCTTCTCGATCCCCTGAAGCCCGGGCGAGGAGTTGACCTCCATGACCACCGGCCCATGGTTCGAGCGCAGGAGGTCGACGCCGGCGACGTTCAGTCCCATGACCTTGGCGGCGCGTACGGCAGTCGAGCGCTCTTCCGGCGTGATCCGGATCAGCTGGGCCGAGCCGCCCCGATGCAGATTGGAGCGGAACTCGCCCTCGGCGCCCTGGCGTTTCATGGCCGCGACCACCTTGCCGCCGACCACGAAGCAGCGGATGTCGGCGCCTTTGGCCTCGCGGATAAACTCCTGGACCATGATCTCCGCCTCCAGGCCCATGAAGGCCTGGATGACGGATTCGGCCGCCTTGTAGGTCTCGGCGAGTACGACCCCGACGCCCTGGGTGCCCTCGAGCAGTTTCACCACCAGCGGCGGTCCACCGACCATCTTGATGAGGTCGTTGACGTCGTCCGGCGAGTACGCGAAACCGGTCACCGGCAGGCCGATGCCGCGGCGCGCGAGCAACTGGGTCGCCCGCAGCTTGTCGCGCGAGCGCGAGATGGCGACCGATTCGTTGACCGGGAACACGCCCATCATCTCGAACTGGCGGACGACGGCGGTGCCGTAGAACGTGACCGACGCGCCGATCCTCGGGATGACCGCGTCGAAGCCTTCCAGCACCTCTCCCCGGTAATGCACTGAAGGGCGATGCGAGGTGACATTGTTGTAGCAGCGCAGCGTGTTCACCACGCGGATGTCGTGCCCACGGGCCTTCGCGGCCTCGACCAGCCGTCGGGTCGAGTACAGACGCGGGTTGCGCGAGAGTACGCAGAGTTTCATGGCTGGATCGGCTCCTCGGCCTTGAATGGGGTCAACGATACCGTGCAGCGGCCTGTTTTGGAGTCAGTGATGCGGCCGCGAGGAACGAGGCATCCGGCACGACGCGCAGGCCATGCATTGCCTGGCGGCCGAGCAACATCCGGAAGAGCATGGTATCACGGTCGGTCAATGTAATTTCTATGGGCCAGCCGTGTTCGCCGAGTTCCAGGATCGTTTCGATGACATAGCGGCGTTCACGATGACCGCCGGAATCGCTGACCATGCGTCGATCATGCACCGGGGCGTGACACAGTCGTGACAGTCTCGTATTGCGCTGCAGTGGGTGCAGCCGGAAGGCAACCCATGGCGCGCCGCCGGACTCGTACGCCTCCACATGCCAGGCGTGCAGCGCCGACGTGCGCGCGCCGGTGTCGACCTTCGCCTTGATCGCGGGGAGATCAAGATCCGGCAGCGCGATCCACTCGCGCCAGCCGACATCGATCCGTTCATCTGTGCTCATATCAAAGGTCAATGACTGGCTCGGCGGAACCGGGTCGACAGCCTACGCGAAGCCGGCGCCGGTGCAACAGCAACGCATGCCTGTCCGAAGGATTTGCGCACAGGCCGGTGGCGACCTATCGTTGATGCGCGACAGACGCCCGTGGCGTCCACCGGCCGGGTCGCCGGGACGCCCTGAAACGCGCCCGGGCAGTGCGGAAACCCAGTGGGTGGCGCGTGCCCAGAAAGGAGACGGATACGATGGGATGGATCATCTGGCTGCTCATCATCGCCGGCGCCCTGATCGCGCTGGCCAGGCTGCAGGCGTCGTTTCGCGCCTGGACCATCGGCGTCGCCGCGGCGCTGGTCCTGCTCGGCGCCACCGGCCTTCTGAATTTCTGGCCGGGTGTGCTGCTCTGGGCCGTCTATCTCGCGATCGCCGTTCCCCTGAACGTGCCCCAGCTGCGTCAGCGGTGGCTGTCGGAACCGCTGCGCGCACGCATCCGCAAGGTCCTGCCGCCGATGTCCGAGACCGAGCGCGAGGCGATCGAGGCCGGCACGGTCTGGTGGGAGGCCGAACTGTTCCGCGGCTCGCCCCAGTGGCGGTCCCTGCTGAGCGTGCCGGAGCCGCGCCTCACCGAGGCCGAGCAGGCCTATCTGGACGGCCCGGTCGAGGAACTGTGCCGGATGCTGGACAACTGGGAGATCTGCAGCGAGCGCAATGATCTGCCGCCCGAGGTCTGGGACTTCATCAAGCGCAATCACTTCTTCGGCATGATCATCCCGGAGAAGTACGGCGGACTCGAGTTCTCCGCCTACGCCCATTCCCAGGTGGTGATGAAGGTCTCCAGCCGCAGCCCGACCGCGGGCGTGACGGTCATGGTGCCGAACTCGCTCGGGCCGGCCGAACTGCTGCTGCAGTACGGCACCGATGAGCAGAAGAAGTACTACCTGCCGCGTCTGGCCGATGGTCGCGAGATCCCCTGTTTCGGTCTGACGGGTCCGGACGCCGGTTCGGATGCCACCGCCATCCCCGATTACGGCATCGTCTGCGAGGGCGAACACAACGGCGAGCGCGTGCTCGGCCTGCGCACCACCTGGGAGAAACGCTATATCACGCTCGGGCCGGTCGCCACCGTGCTCGGTCTGGCGTTCAAGGCCTATGACCCGGACGGTCTGCTGGGTGACGACGAGGAACTCGGGATCACCTGCGCGCTGATCCCGACGGATACGCCCGGCGTCGATATCGGCGACCGCCACGATCCCCTCGGCACGGCCTTTCAGAATGGCCCCAACAGCGGCAAGGATGTCTTCATTCCGCTGGAGTGGGTGATCGGTGGCCGCGACGGTGTCGGGCACGGCTGGACCATGCTGATGGAATGCCTCTCCACCGGGCGCGGGATATCGTTGCCCGCGCTCGGCGCCGGCGGCGGCAAGTTCTTCGCCCGCATCACCGGCGCCTATGCCCGGATCCGACGTCAGTTCCGCCTGCCGATCGGCCGCTTCGAGGGGATCGAGGAACCGCTGGCGCGGATCGGTGCCCGCACCTACATGATGGATTCGGCGCGCCTGCTGACGCTGTCGGCGCTGGACTCCGGCGAGAAGCCGGGGGTCGTGTCGGCCATGCTCAAACACCACAACACCGAGGGTTATCGCGAGATCGTCAACGACGCGATGGATATCCACGGCGGGCGCGGTATCTGCGAAGGCCCGAACAATTACCTCGCGGTCCCGTACCGCGCCACCCCGGTCGCGATCACCGTCGAGGGCGCCAACATCCTCACGCGCAGTATGATCGTGTTCGGCCAGGGGGCGATGCGCTGCCACCCGTATCTGATCGGCGAGATCCTCGCCGCCCAGAACGACGATCCGGTCGAGGCCCAGCGCGATTTCGATGCCGCGCTGTTTGAACACCTCGGGTATACCACCTGCAATGCCGCGCGCGCTTTCGTGTATGGGCTCTCCCGTTCGCGTCTGGCGGAAACGCCGGTGGACGGCCCGACGGGCAAGTATTATCGCCGGCTGGCGCGCATGTCGGCCGCGTTTGCGTTCGTCGCCGATATGACGCTGCTGATGCTGGGCGGTGAACTCAAGCGCAAGGAAAAGCTCTCCGGGCGTTTCGCCGACGCCATGATCTACATGTTCGTCTGCTCCGCCGCGCTCAAGCGGTTCGAGGACAACGGCCGCCCCGCCGAGGATCTGCCGCTGGTGGAGTGGTCCGCGCGGTATTCGCTGTATCAGGTACAGCAGGCGCTCGACGAGATCCTGCGCAATTTCCCGGTGAAATCCGTCGGGCTCGCCCTGCGCTGGATCGTGTTCCCGCTCGGGCGGCGGTTCCGTTATCCGAATGATCGAGCAGGCCGGGCGGTGGCGCGGCTGCTGCTGGAACCCTCGGCGGCCCGCGACCGGCTGACGGCCGGGATCTACGTGGATCAACGGCCCGACGACGTCACCGGCCGGATGGAGCATGCACTGCATCTCGCCCTGCAGGCCGAGCCGATCGAGGAGCGCCTGCGCAAGCGCCGCCTGTCGAAACCGCCGCTGCAGACGCAGGAGGCGTGGCTGGAGGAACTGGTCAACGACGGCGTCATCGAGAGCGGCGAGGCGCAGACGCTGCGCGAGTGGGAAGCCGCGCGGCGCGCGGCCATCGATGTCGATCACTTCCCGCCTGCAGGCCAGGCCGCCGCGAAGAAGAAGGCGGCGTCGAAGAAAAAGGCCGGTGGTCGCAAGAAGGCCGCCGCCAAAAAGGCCGCGAGTGCTGGCGCTGAGGACGCGGCGGCGGCATCGAAGAAAACGGCGTCCCCCCGGTCCGGGACGTGATCGAGTCCGGCCGCAGAATCCGCCGCGCCGCCGTTCTCGGTGCCGGCGTCATCGGGTCGCAGATCGCGGCCCAGTTCGCGAATGCGGGCATCCCGGTGCTGTTGTTCGAGCTCACCCCGGAAGGGGCGGACGATCCGCGGGCCGGGGCGCGGGCGGCGATCGATGGCCTGAAGCGCCTGCATCCTTCCCCGCTCGCGGCCGGCGATACCATCCGCGTGATCGAGCCGGCCGCCTGGGAACTGGATCTCGACCGGCTCGGTGCCTGCGATGTCGTCATCGAGGCGGTGACCGAACGGCTGGACGTCAAAAAGGCCGTGTTCGAACGCGCGGCGCCCGCGATCGGCTCGCACGCGATCCTGGCCAGCAGTACTTCCGGACTGCCGATCTCCGTGCTGGCGCGGGGATTGCCACAGGGGCTTCGGGCCCGCTTCTGCGGCGTGCATTTCTTCAATCCGCCGCGCTACATGCATCTGGTGGAGCTGGTCGCGCATCCGGGCACCGATGCCTCGGTGCTCCATCGCCTCGAGGGCTTCCTGACGACGGGGCTCGGCAAGGGCGTGCTCTTCGCCCGCGATACGCCCGGTTTCATCGGCAATCGGGTCGGCGTGTTCGCGCTCGCCACGGTCATGCATCACGCCGAGCGGCTCGGATTGCCGTTCGATCTCGTGGATCGCCTGACCGGGGTCGGCGTTGGACGGCAGAAATCGGCCACTTTCCGCACGCTCGACGTGGTGGGTCTCGATACGTTCGCGCACATCCTCGATCATCTCTACGAGACCCTCGAGGACGATCCGTGGCGCGAGGTGTTCCGTGCGCCCGACTGGCTCCGGGAGCGGGTCGCGGCGGGGGCGTGCGGACAGAAAACCGGCGCCGGTTGTTACCGCAAGGGCGCGGGCGGAATCGAGGTGTTCGAGCCCGGCCAGGGCGACTACCGCCCGGTGGCCCGGCAGCTGCATCCGGATGTACGCGAAGCGCTGATCGAGGCGGATCCGGTCCGCAAGGAACGGCTGCTGGCCGATATCGACCACCCGCAGGCGGAACTCATACGGGCGAGTTACCGCGATCTGTTTCACTACTGCGCGGTGCACCTGGCGACGCTGGCACCCAGCGCGCGCGAGGTCGATCTCGCGCTGCGCTGGGGGTACGGCTGGAGTCACGGGCCGTTCGAGTTCTGGCAGATGCTCGGCTGGCAGCGGGTGGCCGCGACCATCCAGTCGGCCGTGGATGCCGGCGAGGCGCTGGCGGATACGCCGCTGCCGGCGTGGGCGCGGGAATCGCGCCGGAGCGGGGTGCATGGGGCGCGCGGCTCCTGGTCGGCCGAACTCGGCACGCCGTTGCCGCGCTCGAATCACCCCGTCTACCGCCGACAACTCTTTCCCGGTGGGCTCGTCGGCGAACCGCGGCCGACGACGCCGACGCTCTGGCAGAACGAGGCGGTTCGCCTCTGGGACAACGGCGACGACATCGCCGTGCTCTCGTTCCGTCGCGCACGGCACACCGTGGACGGCCCACTGCTCGACGGTATGCTGGAGGCCATCGACCGGGCCGAGCGCGAAGTCCGCGCGCTGGTCCTGTGGCAGGAGGCCCCGCCGTTCTGTCTCGGGGCCGATCTGGGGATGGTGCACGCGGCCCTTGAGGCCGGCGATTTCGCGGCGATCGAGTCGCTGGTCGAACGCTTCCAGCAGGTCACGCAGCTGATCCGCGAGGCACCGCTCCCCATCGTCGGGGCCGCGGAGGGTATGGCGCTCGGCGGCGGGCTGGAATTCCTGCTGCATTGCGATCAGCGGGTCGTCGCCTTCGAGACGTATGCGGGGCTGGTCGAATCCGGCGTCGGCCTGATGCCGGCGGGGGGTGGCTGCTGCGCGATGGCCCGGCGCGCCGTCGAACTGTCCCCCCGAGGTGATCCGTTGCCCTGGGTCCGGCGCTGGTTCGATGAAATGCTGTTCGCCCGGGTGACCGGCAGCGGCATCGAGTCGATCTGGTGGCAGCCCGGAGATCGGGTCGTCATGCACCCCGCGGAACTCCTGTTCGCGGCGAAATCCGCGGCAGAGGCTCTGGCGGACGCCGGCTATCGCAGTCCCTGGCTCGATGCGCCGGTCACGGTGGCCGGTGAGAACGGTATGGCGGCGCTGTTCGAACGGCTTGATCGCCTGTCGGAAGAGGCGCCATTGTCGGCCCACGATCGCCTGATCGGCGAGAAGATCGCGACCGCGCTCTGCGGCGGTGAGGTGCCGGCGGGTTCGGAGATCGATCCCGCCGAGATCCTGCGGCTTGAGCGAAAGGGCTTTATGGAACTGGCGCATACGGATGCGACCGCCGAACGGATCGAGCACATGCTGGAAACCGGGCGGCGGCTGCGCAACTGAGGGCCGATCGAGTCGATAAGCGTCGTTGCGTGCGGATGCGCAGCGGCACCTGAAAAATCCGAACGGGCGGAGGCGATGGCCCATGGAACGAGTCTGGCTCAGCGAATACGAGGAAGGCGTGCCCGCGGATATCAATCCGGAGGCCTATGCCTCCGTGGCCGCGGTGTTCGAGCAGAGCTGCAGCCGCTTCGCCGCCCGCGAGGCATTCCGCAATATGGGCGGTGCGATCACGTTCGCCGAATTCGACCGGCTGGCGCGCGACTTCGCCGCCTACCTGCAACAGGGGCTCGGTCTCGAGAAAGGCGATCGAATCGCCCTGATGATGCCGAACGTCATGCAGTACCCGATCGCGTTGTTCGGTGCCTTGCGGGCGGGCCTGGTGGTCGTGAACGTCAATCCGCTCTACACCGCCCGGGAGCTGGAACACCAGTTGATGGATGCCGAGCCGCGGGCGATCGTGCTGGTCGAGAACTTCTGCCATACGCTGCAGGAAGCCCAGAAGAAGTATCCGGTCGACCACGTGATCGTGACCGGGCTCGGTGACATGCTCGGGACCCTGCGCGGCACGTTCATCAATTTCGCCGTCCGCCACATCAAGCGCATGGTGAAGCCGTGGTCGATCCCCTGGTCGGTGCGCTGGGGGACCGCGCTATCCACGGGCGCGGAACAGGTGCTGCAGCCCACGGAAATCGGCGGCGACGATAACGCGTTTCTGCAGTACACGGGTGGTACCACCGGCGTCGCCAAAGGGGCGATGCTCACGCACCGCAATATGGTCGCGAATCTGGAGCAGATCTCCGCGTGGCTGCAGTGCGACGAAGGGACCGAGGTCATCGTCACGCCGCTGCCGCTCTATCATATCTTCAGTCTGACGGCGAACCTGCTGAACTTCGTCAAGCACGGCGGCACCAATGTGCTGATCACCAATCCGCGCGACATACCGACGTTCGTCAAGACACTGAAGAACACCTCGTTCACCGCGATGACCGGGGTGAACACGCTGTTCAACGCGCTCGTGCACAACGAGGATTTCCGTCAGCTCGATTTCAGTCACTTCCGCCTGACCGTCGGTGGCGGCATGGCCGTTCAGCGCCCCGTGGCCGAGCGCTGGCAGGAGGTGACCGGTACCGTGGTGGTGGAGGGCTACGGCCTGACCGAGACCTCGCCGGTGCTGTGCGCGAACCCGATTCACATCAGCGAGTTCTCGGGCACGATCGGTCTGCCGGTGCCCTCGACCGAGATCAGCATCCGCAACGACGATGGAGAGCCGGTCGATTTTGATGAACCGGGTGAACTCTGCGCGCGCGGCCCCCAGGTGATGGCAGGGTATTGGAACAAGCCCGAGGAAACGGAGAACGCTTTCTACGAGGGTGGCTGGTTCCGAACCGGCGATGTCGCCAGTATGAATCCGAAGGGGTGGGTCAAGATCGTCGACCGCATGAAGGACATGATCAACGTCTCGGGCTTCAAGGTGTTCCCGAACGAGGTCGAGGCCGTCGCCGCGGAATTCGAGGGCGTGCTCGAGGCCGGTTGTGTCGGTATCGAGGATGACGAATCCGGGGAGGTCGTGAAGCTGTATGTCGTGGCCGAAGAGAACGCCACGGTCGATATCGAGGGGCTGCGCAAACATTGCCGCGACAACCTCACGGGCTACAAAGTGCCGAAGGAAATCGAGATCATCGACGAACTGCCGAAGAGCAACGTCGGCAAGATCCTGCGCCGCGAGCTCCGTGATCGCAATAAGGAAACGGCGGAGTCCTGAGGTTTGTTCGGCGTTGTCCGTTTTTCACGCAGAGGGGCAGAGCACGCAGGGAGCGCGGAGAAAGGCGACAAATAATTGCGGCACGCTGGATACCGCCCTGTAGGAGCGAGCTTGCTCGCGATTGCGGTCAATCAGGACCAGGAGCCATGCCGATCGCAGGCGTGGCCCAACGGGTTTCCCCGGACCGTATGAACACGGACCCGCAATGCGGGCACAATCGCGAGCAAGCTCGCTCCTACAGTTAATCTACACCTGCGTGTGCGACTGTTATCGATCGCCTTTTCTCTGCGACCTTTGCGCCCTCCGCGACTCTGCGAGAGAAAAACACAACGTCCCGAAAGCCCCGAATAGCGAATCCAGCCGACAACGGATCAACGCGGGATAATCAAATCATCCCCGGATAAAACTCACCCGTACCATTGCGACAAAACCTTCTGCACGGTCTCGTTCCAGCCCACGTAGACCCCGCCATCCGGCGTCTCGATCACCGGGCGTTTGATCAGCGTCGGTTCCTCGGCAAGCAGGGCTCGCAGGCCGGCTTCGTCGCGTTCGCGGTCTTCCGACGACAACCGCCGCCATGTCTGGCCGCGGCGGTTGATGAGCGTGTCGGTGTCCAGATGGTCGCACCACGCGTCGATGCGCTCGGCATCGATGCCGTCACGACGCAGATCGTGGAAGCGGTAATCAATGCCCTGTTCCTCGATCCATTTCCAGGCACGCCGGCAGGTATCGCAGTTGCGGATGCCGTAGAGCGTCACGGTGTCGGGTGAATCGGTCACGGCTTACTCCGCGTTGCGCAGCAGTTCGTTGATGCCGACCTTCGCGCGTGTTTTCTCGTCGGCGTACTTGACGATGATCGCGGCATAGAGCGAGCACTTGCCATCGCTGGAGGGCAGCGTGCCGGGGACGACCACGGCGCCGGCCGGGACCCGGCCGCGCAGCACCTGATCGTTCTCGCGATCGTAGATGCGGGTGCTCTGGCCGATGTAGACGCCCATGGAGATGACCGCGCCTTCCTCGACGATCACGCCCTCGACGATCTCCGAACGGGCGCCGATGAAGCAGTTGTCCTCGATGATGGTCGGGTTCGCCTGCAGCGGTTCCAGCACGCCGCCGATGCCGACACCGCCGGACAGGTGGACATTGCGGCCGATCTGCGCGCAGGAACCGACCGTGGCCCAGGTATCCACCATCGTGCCCTCGCTCACGTAGGCGCCGATGTTCACGTACGAAGGCATCAGGACGACGTTCGACGCGATGTAACTGCCGTGGCGGACCACCGCCGGCGGTACGACCCGCATGCCGGCCTCCTGGAAGTCCTCCTCGGCCCAGTCGCCGAACTTGAGACCGACCTTGTCGTAATACTGGGTATAACCGCCATCGATCGGCTGGTTGGGCTGCATCCGGAACGACAGCAGCACGGCCTTTTTGAGCCACTCATTGACGTGCCAGTCGCCGGTGCCGCGCGGTTCGGCGACGCGGTCCTCGCCGCTGTCGATCCGGGCGAGTGCCGCTTTCACGGCGTCGCGTACCTCATCGGGCATCGTGTGCGGGGTAAAATCGGCGCGGCGCTCGAAGGCCTCTTCGATCACGGTCTGGATGTCGCTCATAAGTGTCTCCGTATCGGTTTTCAATGTTGCATGGCGTTCATCAGCACCACGCCGGTAACGTCGGCGAGGCCGTAGGCCGGCTTTTGCCGTGAGGCAACAGCCGGCGCCTTTTGTACAGTGCCGACACCTCGTCCGCCGGCTGGCTCCCTTCGGTCGCAAGCCGGCCTACGGACCCGGGAGGCGGTCCCGGAAACCCGGAGCCTGCTGGCCGGTGGCGTCGCCTTCGGGCCCGTGGTCAGTCGCCGCTCACGAATCGGCGAATCCGCCGCGCGGCCTCGATGCAGTCGGCCAGTTCCGGGACGAGCGCCATGCGGACATGATCTCGACCCGGATTGCCGTGTTCCGTATCGCGCCCGAGATAGCGCCCGGGCAGTACCCGCACGCCTTCCGCGGTCAGCAGGTCGCGCGCGAAGGTCTCGTCGTCGGTCGGCGTGCGCGGCCAGAGATAGAAACCCGCGTCCGGGCGCTCGACCTCCAGGACGCCGTCGAGGATCGCGAGCACCGCATCGAATTTCTCGCGGTAGGCGGCGCGGTTGGTCTCCACGTGCGCCTCATCGCCCCAGGCGGCGATGCTGGCGGCCTGGGTCGGCGGGGCCATGGCGCAGCCATGATAGGTCCGGTAGCGGGCGAACGCCGCGATCACGTCCGCGTCCCCGGCGACGAAGCCCGAACGCAGGCCCGGCAGGTTTGAGCGTTTCGACAGGCTGTGGAAAGCCAGGCAGCGGTCGAAGGCCGGATAGCCCGCCGTGGCGGCGGCCTCCAGCAGCCCGGTCGGCGGCCGCGCCTCATCCGGGTAGATCTCCGCATAACACTCGTCGGCGGCGATCACGAAATCGTGCCGTCGCGCGCGCTCGATCAACGCTGCCAGCGTCTCGTGATCAAGCACGGTACCGGTCGGATTGCCCGGACTGCAGATGTACAGCAACTGGCAGCGATCCCAGACCGCGTCCGGGATCGCATCGAATTCCGGGGCGCGCCCGGACGGGTAATACCACGGTGTCGCCCCGGCGAGCAGCGCCGCGCCCTCGTAGATCTGATAAAAGGGATTCGGCAGCACCACGGTCGGCTCGGGTGCGCTGCGATCGACCACGACCTGGGCAATGGCGAACAGCGCTTCACGCGTGCCGTTGACCGGGAGAACCTGATGGTTCGGGTCGACCGATGCCCCGGGGTAACGCCGCGCCAGCCAGCCGGCGATCGCCAGGCGGAGCGCCGCCGATCCGCGCGAGGCCGGGTACCGCGCCAGCCCGTCCAGCGCGCCCGTCAGGGCCTCCGCCGCCAGCGCCGGCGGCGCGTGCTGCGGCTCCCCGATCGACAGGGCCAGCGTCGGCCGATCCGCCGGCGGTTCCACGTCCGCATTGAGCGCCGCGAGACGCTCGAACGGATAAGGCTGAAGACGATCGAGATCGGGATTCATCGAAGCAGCGGCGCCGGCCCGGGGAAAGCCGGCGATTGTAATCCCTGGACCCACCCGGAAGCCACGCCGGCCCTGCCTGTGACGGCCGCGCAGAGAACCCCACGGGGTAGTGCTCAACCGGCCCCTGATCCGTTACAATCCGCCTCACGGCCCTGATGGGCCGTTTACAATCCGGCGAGATGCCGAAGCGGTCATAACGGCGCCGACCCGAAATCGGTTGGGGCATTGTGCCCCACGTGGGTTCGACCGGTTCGCCGGGAGCGAACCGGCGCGAGCGAAGCGAGTCCGAAGGATGCGGCCCATGGATGGGCCGCGCAATCCCACCCTCGGGCGGTGGGAGTGAGAAAACGGACTACAACGAGTTACGGAGAGGTACCGAAGCGGTCATAACGGCACCGACTCGAAATCGGTTGGGGGCATTGTGCCCCACGTGGGTTCGAATCCCACCCTCTCCGCCATATAAACAAAAAAGCCCCGCCATCGGCGGGGCTTTTTTGTTTATGCGGTGCAGGGTGCGTGGACGAACCCACCCGGTAAGACCGATCGGCGACGCCGACCGGAAGGAGGCGCCGCGCCGGGATGGCCGCCATCCATTCCGCCCCCTCCGCCATCCATGCTCGAAAATCAAGAACTTCGAGGAGCCAGGGAAGGCAATTCACCAACCAGCTATCCTGGCGATGTGCGGTCGTCCACCCGTTGCCCGGGCGGGGTTGGGCGAGAGAGCGCGTAACCCAACGGGCCGCCCCTAATCGTCGCGATTGACCGGCTCGCCGCCCTTTCCGTCTCGACTGGAAGGGGCGGTCGTGCGCCGCGCATAGCTATTGCCTGGCTAGCTCAATCCAGGGCGGCCCTGGCCCGCATACACTGCCCGTGCGCGCCACAGAGCTCAGCCGTAGTCGCAACAGGGTCCACGGTGAGCCGACGGAGGGTGGGCACGCCCCGGCCGCAGGGCAGACGATCAGAACCTCCTGTGGACTACACATACTGAGATGGCAGGCTCCTCAACGTCTTGGGAGTCCTTAACGCTGACGTTTGAGGAGCGGGCGGACGCCCAACTACGCGCTAGCCACTGCCCGCCTCCCGGAAGAACTGTATCAACTGCGGCTGCGTCGACTGACTGACGCGCCCTCATATCCATAACCCGTGTCTGGTGCTCCCCGTGTGGGGTTTCTTTTGTGCGTGCCACCGAGAAGTCAGTGGCCCGAGCTCGGGGGGACTGGTGTTCGGTCCGCCGCACCTCGCAATGGACCTCTAAAATAAAGGGGCCGTACCAGCGTACGGCACGGCCCCAAAAACGGTTTGCTTCGCTGAAAGTTAGTTCGCGGTCGTCCGCACGGCAATAGACATGCCGCCGCTCGCGGACCCGTCTACAATCTCCGTCGTAGAACTCGAACCTTGCGTCACCACGTTCTTGGTGAAGCTGTTAAGCACAAGGACCTCACCATCCGGGCTCACGGCGCCCTGACGCCGATTACCCTCTTGATCCTGAATGGTTACAACGCAATTGCTGGCGACACCATACGTCAGTTGGGGCTCAGAGTTCGTACGGACTTCCTGGCTCAATAACGGCAGATCGTTGAACGGTGCAAGCTTGGTCTTCTTGGCTATACCGTCGGCCCTCGTTAGACCGCCGCTGCCGTCCGCCGTAACCTGATATCGCTCAAACTCCATGTCGAACTCGCCGGTCGTGCTCCCACTTGCCGGCTGCATTAGGCCCTCCATACCGACAACATTATACGTCCCGTCAAGCGTACCGGTGCCGCAGGACGAACCTTGAGGCACTCCGACATAATAATCTTGGTAAGGGAAATCCGATGAGGATGTCGTCTTAAACATGAATGACGCGATGTTTCCGTCGGGCCCAATGAACCCTCTCGTGGCCACCTCGTTGGGTCCCTCGAGGGTGCCGTCCGATGAAAGTGTGACATCGTTCACAGTGAACGGACTCAGACTCGAGGAGTCGCCAGCAAAAAGCGAAGTGTTATCTACTCCTTGCTGAAGGAAGAACTTGCGGGTATCCGCTCCAAAGTCTCGGGTTACCCCGATGTCGCAGGTCCCGCTGCTGCACGTGAAATCTGCTTCCGCACGGAGCATCGGGGCCAGCGCTATCTGTCCGTCAGCGGAACTGCCGGATTCGTCAATATAGGCATCCATCCGCACCATATTATAAGTTTGGCTAAAGTCGCTCGGCGCGGACCAGTCATCAGATCCGACAAGAATGCTGGACGAACCCGTGGCGTCGGTCTGGACTGCCGCAAATATATCGCCATCGTCGGAGTGAATACCCTTTGTCAGCGCGTCCTTTGTCTCTCTCAAAGAGCCAAGGAAACGCCCTTCGCCCTCAAAGGTGATGGCCTTGGCGGAGTCGTTGTCCGTTCTGGTCACGTCGGAACTGAAGGTTGCATCAATACCTGAGTCCGACTGCGTCCAGGTTCGACGGACGAACCGCCGCTCACTTGTGCCAGTCGAACGATCGAACTCACCTCCGTCGGTAACTGACGCACCAAGCAGCCGCGTGGCGAATTCATACCGCGCAGTGTCGGTGCTCGGGTTAGCCAACTGGAAGTCCAAAGCGGCGACGTTCTTTGCGCCGACAAAATCGGCTCCTGCTTCGCTCGCCGACGCGTCGAGGAGGTCCTCACTGGTCGTGCCGTCGTTATCGTCAACCGTGGTGACAGCCTCGTCGACCGAGCTACCGCTGACGTCGACGTCGTTAGCTTCAAGTTGTTCCTCGACCGCCTCAACAGTGGATTGGACCTGTTCGGGCTCGACGTCGTCATAGCCAAAGTTGTCATTGCTTACTCGGTCGACGACGTCCCGGACCACCTTCTCGCTGACCGGGTTGACGTCGAGATTGTCACCGGCAGCGGGCGCCCGCATGGTACTGTCGTTCGTCCCCGCCTGGACGACCACGTCGCTGGACAGATCCGTCGAGGCATCGACTTCAAGGCTGAACTGGCCGTTGGCGTCGGTTTCGTCCGATGCCAGAGTCTCGGCTACTGATCCGTCGGTGTTTAGACGCACGAGCTGAACGGGGGTTCTTTCGGGAACATCGGCCAAGCCGCTGATGTCAGCCCTCGCGCTCGGGAACAGGGACGCCAGGCGATCCTGCCCGTAATCCAGCCAGTTGTTGTAACCGATCGACTCACCACCTGGGGATTGCACCGTCCCCGACACGGTTGTCGTCTCAGTGCTTCCACTCGACGACGATCCATCGTCACCGCCACAGCCCGCCAAAGCGGTCAGGACGGCCGCAGCGGTCGCGGTAAGGCTGGTCCGTTTGAATGTCATTGTTACCTCCTTCAGGGACCCTTGTGCCCTTCCTGTACGCCATATGGCGCAAGCGAAGCGTAGCAAAGGACATGCCGAGGGCGGCAACCTGACTCTCTAAATCACGTAACGCTATTTTCGACAAAACATGGGTGTCTTATAGACGTGAAAACTTGTCCTGAAAATGCACATTGGGGAAGGAGCCATGGAGACAGTACGTTAGGGGATGAACGTGTAAATAATGACGACTAATGTACGTGACTGCGCAGACCGATTGTGGTCGGACCAGGGGCCTGTCCGAGAAACCGGGGCCCACTGCGCACGTGCCACAGCGGCATCTTTTCCCGATTGCTCTCCTCACATGGAAACCACCATGCTCGTCTCACGATCGGAAAACTCTGCTCGCTGTACCACGCGCTCGCTACGGCTCAGGTTTCCCGGACAGCCTCCTGGTTCAGGTGACGGCTACAGCGTATGACGAATCTGGGCGACGGCAGAGTCGCGGGAGTGTCGCTGTACCAGCTCAGGAACCTCTGTTTAATTCGCTCTGACTGGCACAATGGCGGCCTCCGACGAAGCGGCCACGACCGGAGCATCGATGCGACAGCAGACCCTTGGCGGCACCGGATTCGAACGGCATCGCAGGATGACGCGGCGCGAGCGGTTCCTCCTGGGGGTGGACCGCATCGTGCCGTGGCGGCGGCTGGTGACGTGGTCGCCGTCCGGTCGGCCTCGAGCGCATGCTGCGCGTCGACTGTCTGGGGCACTGGTATAACCTGTCTGATCCGGCGGTGGAGGAGGCGCTGTACGACATCGAGGTGATGCGGCGCTTCGTCGTCAACGTTTCGGCTCGCGCGACGAGGACTCGACCCTCTCCGCCATCTAGACAAAAAGCCCCGCCACCAGCAGGGCTTTTTGTTTATATGGGCAGGGTGCGTGGACGAACCCCGCTACCGAAGGTTGGGTTGACGAAGGAAACCCTACATGTCGAGCATCCTGCTGGTGAGCCGATCTGATCCCGGAAATCCAGCCTCGACCCGTTGGGTATCGCTGGCGCTCAACCCAACCTACGTGATGCCTGCCGCCTGTCGCCCCGACACCGCGGCCCGTAATTTGCTAATTTTCTCCTGCAACCATCCATCGGGAGTCCGTATGAGCCAGCCATTCGCGAGCGTGGGGGAGCGCACGGATGTAGGCCGTACGCGTCAGCGCAACGAGGATAGCCTCCGGGTCCATCGCGAGGCCGGTCTGGTCGTGGTGGCGGACGGCATGGGTGGGCACGCGGCCGGCGACGTGGCCAGCCGGATGGCGGCGGAGGCGGTGGAATCGGCGGCCGTGGACGATGGGCAGACGCTGGCGCAGGCCTTGCGTCTGGCGCATGAGGCATTGATCGAGGCCGGCCGCGATGGCCGCGGCGCCCCGGGTATGGGGACGACCTGCGTAGCCTGCCGGCTGCATGGCCGGTTGCTGGAGATGGCCTGGGTCGGTGACAGCCGGCTGTACCGGATGCGCGGCGCTCGGCTCGAGCAGCTGTCGCGGGATCACTCGTATGTCCAGGCCCTCGTGGATGCCGGTGAGCTCGCGGCGGAGGCGGTGGCCACGCATCCGCAGCGCCACGTGCTGGCGCAGTGTCTCGGCGGTGCCACGCCCGACGGGATCGAGGTCGAAGCGGAGACGATCCCGGCCGAGCCGGGTGATCGGCTGCTGCTGTGTACTGATGGCCTGACCGGTGAGCTCGCCGATGGCCGGATCGAGGGACTGCTCGCGGCGGAGCCGGATGACCGGCGTGCGGCGCAGGCGCTGGTGGATGCGGCGTTGGCCGCTGGCGGCCATGACAACGTAACGGTGATCGTGGCGACCGTATGACGGAAAGGTCCCCGCGAGAGAGCCTGACCGCGGTCGGTGCGACGACCGAAGGCAGCCAGCGCGTCGATCGCTGGCTCTGGGCCGCTCGGTTTTTCAAGACCCGGGCGCTGGCCCGCAAGGCGATCGACGCGGGCAAGGTGGAGGTGAACGAGGCCCGCGCGAAACCGGCCCGCAACATTGGCGTGGGGGACCATCTGCGGATCGGTACGCCCGCGGCGACTTTCGAGGTGAGCGTCGACGCCCTCAACAGGCAGCGCCGTCCGGCGGCGGAAGCACGCCAGCTGTATACGGAGACGGAGGAGAGCCGCATCGCCCGCGAGCGTGAGGCCGAAGCGCGTCGCGAACGCCGCGCGGCGGTGGTGTTCGATCGCGGGCGACCGGACCGCCGCGAACGCCGGGCCTCGATCCGGTTCCGGCGCCGTCAGGGCGGCGATGACGTGGACGATTGATACGTCCGCGCATTGGGCGCTGTCGAGCGGCATGCTATGTTACGCGCTCGTTCCACGGCCCCTGATCCCCATCCATGAAACGTATAACCGCGATCATCAAACCGTACAAACTCGACGACGTGCGTGAGGCGCTGTCGGAGAGCGGCGTCAACGGCATGACCGTGACCGAGGTCAAGGGCTTCGGTCGGCAGAAGGGCCACACGGAGCTCTATCGCGGTGCCGAATACGTGATCGATTTCCTGCCCAAGATCCGCCTCGAGGCCGTGGTCGCCGACGACGATGTCGACGCCGCGATCGAGGCCATCAGCCGGGCGGCGCGGACCGGCAAGATCGGTGACGGCAAGATCTTCGTCGAGACCGTCGAGCGGGTGGTCCGCATTCGTACCGGAGAGGAAGGCGATGCCGCACTCTGAGGCGCACCCGGATGCCGGGGTGGCGTCGCCCGGGGCCGAATCGGCGGACGCCATCCCGGCGCAGAGACAGCCACGGATCATCCCGCGCGATGGCCATCCGGTCTCGCGCAAAAACATCGACCCGAACGCGCTGAAGGTGCTGTACCGCCTGAACAAGGCCGGGTTTCAGGCGCACCTCGTCGGTGGTGGGGTACGCGATCTGCTGCTCGGGCGGCGACCGAAGGATTTCGACATCGCCACCGATGCCACGCCGGATCAGGTGCGCTCGCTGTTCCGCAACTGCCGCCTCATCGGCCGGCGTTTCCGGCTCGCGCACGTGGTCTTCGGCCGCGAAGTGATCGAGGTCGCGACCTTCCGCGCGGATCAGCCCGAGCCTTCCGGGGACGACGAGGACGATCCGGACCGTGTCGTGCACGACGATGGCCGCATCCTGCGGGACAACGTCTTCGGCGCCATCGACGACGACGCCTTCCGGCGCGACTTCACGGTCAACGCGCTGTACTACGATATCTCGCGCTTCGCGGTGCTCGATTTCACCGATGCGATGGCCGATATCGAGGCCCGGCGGCTGCGCCTGATCGGTGATCCCGAGGCGCGTTACCGCGAAGACCCGGTGCGCATGCTGCGCGCGGCCCGGTTCGCCGCCAAACTCGATTTCGACGTCGATCCGGCCACGGCCGATCCGATCTTCGAGCTCGGACCGCTCCTGCGCGATATCCCGGCCTCGCGCCTGTTCGACGAGGTCCTCAAGCTGTTCCATACGGGGCACGCGCGCCGTAGCCTCGATCTGCTGGTCCGCTTCGATCTGCTGCAGTACCTGTTCCCGGCCGCCGATACCGCGCTGAAGGCGCCCGATGAAGGGTTCACCGCTCTGGTGCACCGGGTGCTGGAGAACACCGATCGGCGCATCGCCGAGGAAAAGCCGGTAACGCCGGCATTCATATTCGCCGTCATGCTCTGGCCCGATGTCCTCGACCGCTTCGCCGCTTTGATGGAGGAGGGCGAGCCGCCGGTGATGGCGATGCAGCAGGCGGGCGCGCACGCCGCGGATGCCCAGCAGGCCTGGACCTCGCTGCCGAAACGTTTCTCCGGCCCGATGCGCGAGATGTTCGTGCTGCAGACGAAGCTCGAGCGCTACCGGGGCAAACGGGCGCAGCGGTTGCTGGATCATCCGCGCCTGCGGGCGGCCTGGGATTTTCTCTGCCTGCGGCGTGATGCGGGTGAGGATCTGGCCGCGACCTGTGACTGGTGGCAGGCGGCGATGGAGGCGCATGTCGCCGGCGACCCCGTACCCGCGGCCCAGGAGGGAGGCGAGGAGAAACGCACCGGCTCCGGGCGGCGCCGGCGGCGCCGTGGCGGCCGCAAACGGCGCGGTGGCGGCGGGAGTGGTGCATGAGTCCAGCGGCAACGGCGGCCTGGATCGGCGTCGGCAGTAACCTGGATGGCCCGGCGGCGCGCGTGCGCGCCGCCTTCGATGCGCTCGCGACGATCCCCGCAACCGACCTGGTCGCCGCTTCCCCCCTCTACGGCAGCGCGCCCATGGGACCCGCCGACCAGCCCGATTACGTGAACGCGGTGGTCCAGCTCGATACTGCCCTCGATCCACACGCGCTGCTGGATGCCCTGCAGCGTCTGGAGGCGGAGGCGGGCCGCGATCGTGGCGGCGAGCGCTGGGGGCCCCGGGTGCTCGACCTCGATCTGCTGCTGTTCGGGGACCGCCGGATCGACGATGCCCGGCTGCGTGTGCCGCACCCGGGTATTGCCGAACGGGTTTTCGTGCTGCGGCCGCTCGCGGATATGGCACCGGATCTGGAAGTCCCCGGCCTGGGGCGCGTCGATGAACTCCTTGATCGGGTCCCCGGCGGTGGGCTCTGGCGACTGGAGGCGACGGGGGCTTGAGCGGCGATTCGTTCATCGTGGTCGAGGGGCCGATCGGCGTCGGCAAGACCACCCTCGCGCGCCGGCTGGCGGACTCGTTCGGGGCCGAACTTGTGCTCGAGGGGGCCGATGGCAATCCCTTTCTCGAGCGCTTCTACCGCAATCCGCGCGAGGCGGCGCTGTCGACGCAGCTGCATTTCCTGCTTCAGCGCACGGGCCAGATGCGGGAACTGGGTCAGAAGGATCTGTTCCGAGGGCCGCGCGTGGCCGATTTCCTGATCGACAAGGATCAGCTGTTCGCCGAGATCAATCTGGATGCGGATGAATTCGCGCTGTACCAGGACCTGTATCGGCATCTGGTGATCGAGGCGCCGCAGCCGGATCTGGTGATCTATCTGCAGGCGCCGGTCAAGACGCTGCTGGATCGTGTCGATCGCCGCGGCATCGGCTACGAGCAGGGCATGGACCCGGACTATCTGCAGCGTCTCGCCGATGCCTACATGCGTTTCTTCCACGACTACCACCGGGCGCCCCTGCTGATCGTCAACGCGGCGGAGGTGAATTTCGCCGACAACGACGCCGATTACGGCGCGTTGCTGGAGGAGATCCAGCGCATCGGCAGCGGGCGGCATTTCTTCAACCCGGCACCGCTCTCCACCGCCTGAATCGTGATTTTCCACTGGCGGCGCCCGGCATCCACGGCCGGATGTGGCCTTGCCAGCCCGCTGGGCAGTACAATCGCAGCCGACCGTTCCCACGGAAACGCTGCCGATGAGTGTGTATACGACCCCTTCGGGCGAAATCAGCGTCGCCAGTCTGCACCGCATGAAACGTGACGGGCGTCCGATCGCGGCCATGACCGCGTACGACGCCAGCTTCGGGCGGCTGCTGGATGACGCCGGCATGGATATCGTGCTGGTCGGCGATTCGCTCGGCATGGTGATCCAGGGCCAGGATACGACCCTGCCGGTCACCATCGACGACATGATCTACCACGCCCGGGCGGTGCGGCGGGGGGTCCGCCGCGCGCTGCTGATGGTGGATATGCCGTTCATGAGTTTCGCCACGCCCGAGGACGCACTCGCCAACGCCGGGCGCCTGATGAAAGAGGCGGGTGCCCAGATGGTCAAGCTCGAGGGCGGGGCCGCCCAGGTGGCCACGGTCCGGCGCCTGAACGAGTGCGGCATCCCGGTCTGCGCCCACCTCGGACTGAAACCGCAGTCGGTGCACAAGATCGGCGGCTACCGCATCCAGGGGCGCGATGAGGCCTCCGCCCAGGCGATGCTTGAGGACGCCCTCGCGCTGGAGGCCGCCGGCGCCGACGTCGTGCTGCTCGAATGCGTGCCGCAGGGGCTGGCCCGTGAGATCGGCAGCAACCTGGGGGTCCCGGTGATCGGGATCGGGTCCGGCCCCGACTGCGACGGCCAGATCCTGGTGCTGCACGACGCCATCGGGGTGACCCCGCGCCCGCCGCGCTTCGCGCGCGATTTCCTCGCCGCCACCGGCGGCATTGCCGAGGCCATGGAAAGCTATGTCGAGGCTGTCCGCGAACGCCGTTTCCCGGGTGTCGAGCAGACCATCGAGTGACCCCGTGAGCCCGCCCGTGCTTGATCGGCCCGCCGATCTGCGCGCGCGGGTGCGCGCGTGGCGCGCGGCCGGCGAGTCCGTGGCGCTGGTGCCGACCATGGGGGATCTGCACGAGGGTCACCTGACACTGGTGGACGCCGCGCGCGAGCGCGCCCAGCACGTCGTGGCCAGCGTGTTCGTCAACCCGCTGCAGTTCGGGCCGGGCGAGGATTACCAGGATTACCCGCGGCGACTGGAAGACGATGCCGCCCGGCTCGGCGAGCGCGGTGCCGATCTCGTGTTTGCACCCACGGTCGAGAGCCTCTACCCGCACGGTACCGAGGCGGCGGTGCGCGTCCATGTGCCGGCGTTCGAGGATATCCTCTGCGGGGCGGCTCGCCCGGGGCATTTCACCGGGGTCGCGACCGTGGTCGCCAAGCTGTTCAATATCGCGGAACCGGATATCGCCGTGTTCGGCCAAAAGGATTACCAACAGCTTCTGCTGATCCGGCGTCTGGTCTCCGATCTGGATTTCCCGATCGATGTGGTCGGTATGCCGACGGTGCGCGAATCCGACGGTGTCGCCATGTCCTCGCGCAACGGCTACCTGGATGCCGATCAGCGCCGCGCGGCGCCGGCCCTGTATGCCGCCCTGCGCGCCGTGGCGGGGCGGCTGGGGCGCGGTGAACGCGACTTTGGGCGGCTTGAGCGCGATGCCTGCGTGGAACTCGAAGGCGCGGGGATGCAGCCCGAATATGTCGCGATCCGCATGGCCGAGGATCTCGCGCGGCCGCCGGCCGATGCCGCGCTCACCGATCTGCGGATCCTCGCCGCCGCACGGCTGGGCCGGGCGCGGCTGATCGACAACATCGCTGCCAGCGCGGAGGCCGTGTGAGTTCGCTGACCGGCACGCCGGCCTGGCGCGATGCCGCGGGGCATCACGAGGCCACTGCGGGCATCACCCTGGAAGAACTGTTCGCCGCCGACCCGGAGCGCGCGGCGCGCTTTACGCGCTCCGCGGCCGGGATCACGATCGATCAGTCCAAGACCCACCTGACGCCCGCCGCGATGGCGTCGATGTTCGACCTGGCGCATCAGGAGGACGTCCTCGGCTGGCGCGATCGTATGCTCGCCGGCGAAAGGATCAATTCCACCGAGGATCGCCCGGCGCTGCATATGGCCCTGCGGACGCCGGAAGCGGGCCGCCTGAAGATCTCGGGTGAGCGTGTCGATGCGGCGGTGGACGCGGCCCGTGCGCGCATGCGGGAACTCGTCGATACGGTCCGTCTGGGCCGCCCATGGGGGGCATACGGGGGCGTGATTACCGATGTGCTCCACATCGGTATCGGCGGTTCCGATCTCGGGCCGCGGCTCGCGTGCGAGGCCCTGACTGCGCCGGCGGATGACGGCCCGCGGGTCCATTTCATCGCGAATATCGACCCGGCCGAGCGGGACGCCGTGTTCGCCCGCCTGGATCCGGCGCACACGCTGGTCATCGTCGCGTCCAAGACCTTCAGTACACTGGAGACGCTGGCCAACGCCCGCGCCGCGCGTGATCTGCTTGCCTCCGCCCTCGGCGAAACCGCGGCCGGCGAACGCTGCATCGCCATCACCGGGCGCGCGGACCGTGCGCGCGCATGGGGGGTGGCGGATGAGCGCATCCTGCCGCTCTGGGACTGGGTAGGCGGGCGTTACTCGCTGTGGTCGCCGATCGGGTTGCCGGTCGCGATGGCCGTGGGCATGGACCGATTTGAGGCACTATGCGCGGGCGCGGCGGCGATGGATCGACACTTCCGGGACGCACCGGCCGAGGACAATCTGCCACTGCGCCTGGCGCTGGTCGATATCTGGTACACGAATTTCAAGGCCGCCGGCTGCCGCGTGGTCGTGCCGTACGCCCATCGCCTGCGGAGCCTGCCGCATTATCTCCAGCAGCTCGAGATGGAATCGAACGGCAAATCCGTCGATCGATACGGTCACCCGCTCGACTACGCGACCGCACCCGCCATCTGGGGCCAGGAGGGCACCAACGGGCAGCACGCGTTCTTCCAGTGGCTGCACCAGGGCAGCTGGTGCGCGCCCTGCGACATCATCGCCGTGCGCGAGCCCGGGGGCGATCGCGACGCGCTCGCGGCGAACGCGTTCGGCCAGGCCGCGGCGCTGCTCGGCGGGCGCGACCAGGAAACCCTGCGGCGGGCCGGCGTGCCCGAATCCCTGCGCCCGCATCGCACCATGCAAGGCGATCGGCCGACGACCACGCTGCTGCTCGAGGGATTGACGCCGGAGACGCTTGGGTCCCTGCTCGCGCTGCATGAGCACCGCGTCTTCTGCCAGGCCATGATCTGGCGGATCAATCCCTTCGACCAGTGGGGCGTGGAACTCGGCAAGGAGCGTGCGGATGCGCTCGTGCCCGTGTTGCGCGGAGAGGGCGACGCCGCCGGATGGGATGCGTCCACGCGCGGTCTGGTCGCCCGCTGGCGCGGTGGCGAATTTCTATAGGCGGCTGGGCCAAGGGCTGAAGCTCGTAGGCCGGCTTTTGCCGAAGGCAACAGCCGGCATGCGCCTGCGCAAGGCCATGACCCTGTGCGCCGGCTGGCTCCCTTCGGTCGCAAGCCGGCCTACGTGCTGGCGCGGCGGCGAGTAGAGACGGGCGGCAGGTCCACGGGATTGCTGCCGGATCATCGCGAGCAAGCTCGCTCCTACAGGTGAATCGGCACCGCGATGGCAGGATTCATGTAGGAGCGAGCTTGCTCGCGATCGATATCGCCTCAGCGCGGGGCACGCGGATCGCCGGCGTGCTGGAGCAGGGGAATCAGGGGCGCGCCGCTGGATGACTTGACCTGCTTCGTGACGATGTACGTGAAGTATCGGTCGATCCCCACATCGGACAGCAGCAGGTTGTCGATCACGCGCTGGTAGTGATCGATATCGAGCGCGACCACCTTGAGCAGGTAATCGATGCCGCCGCCGGTGGCATAACACTCTACGATCTCGGGCACATCCGCCACCGCGTTCTCGAAGGCCTCGAAGTCTTTCGCCTTGTGGCTGCGCAGGGTGACCTCCACGAGGATCGTCGCCGTGTGCAGCAGCCGATCCAGTTCGATCTCCGCGTGATATCCGCGAATGAGCCCGTCCTGTTCAAGCCGCCGCATACGCTCCCAGCAGGGGCTCGGCGAGAGACCGATTTCCTCGGCCAGTTTGATCTTCGTGATGCGGCCGTTGCGTTGCAGTGCGGCGAGAATGCGGACATCGAAGGCGTCGAGCTTGGGGGCATTGCCGTTCGCGGACATCGAATGTACTCGCACTCAAGCGGTGGTTGGTGAGTCGCACGGCGATGGTGCCCGCCGCGATCGGTTCCGGTCAGCCGCGGAGGTTAGTGGGTGCGCCCCTGGCGTGCAACTGCTCGCAGCAACGCAGCGCATCAGCGGCATACGCGCATGCCGCATGCCCGCCGTCTCAATAACCGCGTCCCCGGTCGACTCGATGCGGAATCGGCTCGCCGGCCTGATCCGCGCGGATACCACGGGCCACCGCCTCCGCGCCGGTCTCGGGGTTGGTGAGGCTGGCGATATGCGGCGTCACCGTAATGTGCGGATGCTGCCAGAACGCATGATCGGGCGGTAATGGCTCGTCCCGGAACGCGTCGAGCACCGCATGGCCCAGGCGACCTTCACCCAGCGCGATGAGCAGATCATCCTCGACCAGGTGTTGCCCGCGCGCGGCGTTGATCAGCGTTGCCCCCGGCTGCATGCGCTGGAACAGTTCCCCGTTCAGGATGCCCCGGGTCGCCTCGGTGAGGGGGAGCAGACAGACCACGATGTCGCTGCGCCCGAGCAGCCAATCACGGCCGTCGTCGCCGCTGACCGCCGTCACCCCGGGGATGTCACGGGGCGATCGCGCCCAGCCCGCGACGTCGAAGCCAAGCCCGCTCAGGGCCCGGGCGCAGGCGCCGCCGAGTTCCCCCAGACCCAGCACCCCGATTCTGCGCTCCCCGGGGCGGAGCTGGGGATGGATCCGCCACTCCGCCGCCGCCTGCTGGCGTTCGTATTCGGCCATGTGTCGGTGCCGCCGCAATACCTGATAGATCACGTACTCGATCATGCCCTCGGTCAAGGCCGGATCGACCATGCGCACGAGTTCCACGCCTTCGGGGACCTCGGAGCCCATCAGGTGATCGACGCCGGCACCGAGCGAGAACACGACGCGCAAGGCGGGGAGATCGTGCAGGAAACCGTCCGGGGAGGCCCAGATCAGTGCGTACTCGATGTCCTCGACCGCGCCCGTCTCCGGCCAGACCCGGACGTCGAGGCCGGGGGCATGCCGGCGCAATGCGGCACTCCAGGCGGTCGCGGGATCCGAAGGGCTACGGAAAAGCAGCGTCGGCATGAGAACTCCCGTAATCCATTGTTTTATCGATGTTCCGGGGCGCGACAGCGCGACGTGTCCGGTCGATTATGCTCGCTTCGCGGCGCTCGCGGCGCAAGCCGTGCTTGAATCAGCGCAAAATTGCGGTCTACACTCCGGACATTCCGAGACAGTGGTAGTCAGCCATCATTCAGACGAGCATGATCAACGAATCGGCTGTTGGGCGCGCCGGATGGCCACCTCGCCATCGTGCCGGCCGCGTCGTCTGGCGACGCCCGTGGATACGTTCCGCTCGCGCCGCCCGCCGTCGTCTTGCCGATCGTACGATCCGCCCGTCCCGTCACTGTCTCGCGTCTCCGTTCTACCCGTTTCCCCCTTACACGCGCCCTGCGCCCATGGCCATCTGCGTGCCCCCGTTGCCCGGTGTGTACGCAGACCGCTGCCGTGCAGTCCAACCATCCGGAGTCCGAGTATGAACCAGAGCGTCCGCGCTGTTCCGATCCATTGCATGATCGGAGCCATGGCAGCCGCCGTCTTCGTGACCGGCCCCGCGGCGTGGGCGCAGTCGGATGGTGGCGACGATGCGTTGACGATCGTGAGCTGGGGCGGTGTGTACCAGAAGAGCCAGCGCGAGGCGTACTTCAAGCCTTTCACCGAAGAAACCGGTGTCGTGGTCGAAGAAGACACCTATCCGGGTGATTTCGATCAGGTGATCGAACAGGTGGAGTCGGGCAACGTCAGCTGGGACGTCGTCGATGTCACGCTCTCCGATGCGATTCGTGGCTGCGAGGGCGGGTATCTCGAACCGATCCCGCCGACCATCCTGAAACCGGCACCCGACGGCACGCCGGCCATGGACGACTTCCTCCCGAATACGCTGCACGAGTGCGCTGTTGGCGAAATCCTCTGGTCGACCCTTTGGGCCTATAACAGGGATGCGTTCGAGGGCGAAGGTCCGGACAGTGTCGAAGATGTCTTCAATGTCGATGCGTTCCCCGGTCAGCGCGGTATGCGTAAAACGCCCCGTAACAATCTCGAGTGGGCGCTGATGGCCGATGGCGTTTCGCCGGAGAACGTCTACGCTGAATTACGTACGGACGAAGGTGTGGATCGGGCGTTCGACAAGCTGGAGACGATCCGTGACGACATCCGCTGGTGGGAGGATGGCGAGAAGCCGCAGGAGTGGCTGGAAAGCGGCGAGGTCGCGATCTCGACGGCGTACAACGGCCGCGTGTTCAATTCGATCGTCAAACAGGACAAGAATTTCGAATACATCTGGGATGGCCAGATGTGGGATATCGACCTCTGGGTGATCCCCCGGGGCGCGGATAATCTGGCGCACGCACTTGAATTCATCGCGTTCTCGACCGGTACGAAACCACTGGCGGAGCAGACGGAGTACGTCGCTTACGCACCGGCACGCAAATCCTCGCTGCCGCTGGTGCGACAGGAATATCAGTCACACATGCCGACCGCGCCCAGCAATTTCCGTAACGCGCTGCAGAATAATTTCATCTGGTGGTCCGAGAACAAGGAACGCATGGATGAACGTTTCGACGCGTGGCTCGGGGAGGGGGGATGAACGTTTTCCCGGGCCAGTCCCCGGTGCGTTGAATTCGCCCGGGGCCTGTGTTTAGATCAATCTGGTATAAGCTGCATAACAATTACACAAGGGAGTCGCCGGCCAATGTCGACCGATGATGCGTTTGTCAGTTTCAGTGAAGTACAGAAGAGTTACGACGGTGAAACCCTCGTCGTAAAGAATCTGAATCTCGATATCGCGCAGGGTGAATTCGTCACCATGCTGGGGCCGTCCGGTTCCGGCAAGACCACCTGCCTCATGATGCTCGCGGGTTTCGAGCCCGCCACGCACGGCGAGATCTATCTCGATGGTACCGCCATCAACAATCTTGCCCCGCACAAACGCGGCATTGGCATGGTGTTCCAGAACTATGCGCTGTTCCCCCACATGACGGTGGGCGAGAACGTCGCGTTCCCGCTGCAGGTTCGCAAGTACTCCAAGTCCGAGATCGACGATCGGGTCAAGAAAGCGCTCGACATGGTGCGCCTCGGCCAGTTCGCGAACCGCCGCCCGGCCCAGCTCTCGGGCGGGCAGCAGCAGCGTGTCGCATCCGCCCGCGCGCTTGTGTTCGAACCGAAGCTCGTGCTGATGGATGAGCCGCTCGGTGCGCTCGACAAGAATCTGCGCGAGGAGATGCAGTACGAGATCAAACACCTCCACGAGGACCTCGGCATCACGATGGTCTATGTAACCCATGACCAGTCCGAGGCGCTCACGATGTCCAACCGCATTGCCGTGTTCGATGACGGCATCGTTCAGCAGCTGGCGGAACCGCCGAAGCTGTATGAGGAGCCGGTCAATGCGTTCGTCGCGTACTTTATCGGTGAGAACAACCGCTTCTACGGCAAGGTCAGCGACATGAGCGACGATCGTTGTACCGTCGAACTCGAAGGCAGTACCGGCGCGAAGATCGTCTGCAAGCCGGTCAACGTGAGCGGCGTCGGCGACCGCACGACACTCTCGCTGCGCCCGGAGCGCGTGAAGGTCAATCCGGCCGAAGGCGAGTGCGACAACGTACTCGACGGCACGGTGCGCGAACTGATTTATCTCGGCGACCATATCCGTACGCGGGCCTCGGTCGGCGATAACGACGAATTCATCGTCAAGATTCCGAATGCGCAGGGTCATGTCAGCCTGAAGAAGGGTGACCAGGTGCAGTTCGGCTGGGCGGCGGAGGACTGCCGCGCGCTCGACGCGTAGTTCGTCCTCCCGGATAGTCCGTCCATTACCTATACTGACTTCCGGGACGTGTCGCCACTTTGGGTGGGGCGCTCCGGACTGGCAGTAAACCGTCGGCGGATTGCCGACAGTCACAACGAGGGGAATTACAATGAACCACGCTTTCAAGACGACGGCCGTGGCCGGCGTTACGGCGATGGGCCTGCTGGCCGCGCCGGCCGCCACGTTCGCGGCCGAGTCGCTCACGATCGTTTCGTGGGGCGGCGCCTATGAAGAGAGCCAGCGCAAGGCCTACTACGAGCCGTACAGCGAGATGACCGGCACGGAGATCGTGCAGGTCTCGAAATCGGCCAACGGCCTTGCCGGTGTCCGTTCGCAGGTCGAGGCCGGCAACGTAACCTGGGATGTCGTCGACATGCTCGAAGGCCCGGCGATCCGTGCCTGTGATGAGGGCATCATCGAGCCGATCGATCATGACGAGATCCTGAAGCCCGCACCGAACGGTGACAGCCCGTCCGAGGACTTCATTCCGGAACTGGGCGAGTGCTTCGTGCCGGAAATCCTCTACGCGACCCTGTTCGCTTACAACGCCGAGATGTTCGACGGTGACAACCCGTCCACCATCGACGACGTGTGGAACACGGCCGACTACCCGGGCAAGCGTTCGCTGCAGAAGATCCCGGCCGGTAACCTCGAGTGGGCCCTGATGGCCGACGGCGTCGATCACGAAGAAGTCTACGACGTGCTCGATTCCAACGAGGGCGTTGGTCGCGCCTTCAGCAGCCTCAGCAAGATCAAGGGCGACGTGGTCTGGTGGTCGGAAGGCGCTCAGCCCCCGCAGCTGCTTGCGGACCAGGAAGTGTCGATCGCGACCGGCTATAACGGCCGTTTCTTCAACGCCCAGGTGGTCGAGGATCAGCCGATCGAGATCATGTGGGACGGCCAGCTGTTCGAGGTCGATGGCTGGGTCGTGCCGAAGGGCAAGCTGACCGACGAGGTCAAGCAGTTCCTGCGCTTCTCGACCGACACGCAGCGGCTGGCGGACCAGGCCAAGTACATCTCGTACGGCCCGGCCCGGCACTCCTCGGCGTCACTCGTCGGCAAGCATGCCGAAACGGGCGTCGACATGAAGCCGCATATGCCGACCAATCCGGAGAACCTGAAGACCGCGATCCCGAAGGATGCGGTGTTCTGGGCGGATAACGGCGATTCGCTCTCCGAGCGTTTCAACGCCTGGCTTGCGATGTAAGCAGGCGGACGGTGCGCCCCCGAGGGGGCGCCGGTAGGCGGGGCGGCGCAAGCCGCCCCGCTTTCCTGCCGCTTTTCAGGTGCGGTTGACTGCCCCTTCGGGGTGGTCCGACAACGATAACAACCCTGGCGCGCAGAGGGCCCAACAATGGCGCAGAATGAATCCGCAACGCCCGCCGCCGATGAAGTGATGCGGGCGGCCGACGGGACGCCGCTCAAGGACAGTCTCCGGCGCTCAATGAGGCGGGCCAAGACCAAGGCCCTCCTGCTCGTGGCCCCGCTTGGCCTCTTTATCCTGTTTTCTTTCGCGCTGCCGATCGCCGATATGGTGAAGCGCAGCTTTTATAGCCCCGAAATTTCGAACGTGCTGCCCGAGACCGCCGAACTGCTCGGCGACTGGGACGGCGAGGGGCTTCCGCCCGAAGAGATTTACGCCGCGTTCGCAAAGGAGCTGGCCCAGGCCGATGAAGATCGCAACGTCGGCGTGGTATCCCAGCGCGTCAACTACGTCATGCCGGGTGCACGCAGCCTGTTCTCCGGAACGGCGCGAAAGCTCGGCGACGTCGAGAGCGGGCCCTACAAGCCCAAGCTCATCGAAATCGATGAGGACTGGGGAGATCCCCAGGTCTGGTCGATCCTCAAGCGCGAGGCCTATCCGATCACGATGTCGTACTTCCTGTCCGCGGTGGACATGCGCTACAACGCCGAGGGCGAGATCGAGGCTGTCGCCAGTTATATGCAGATCTACCAGCAGCTGTTCTGGCGCACGCTCTGGATGAGTGTGCTGATCACCGTGCTGACGATCGCGCTCGGCTTCCCGGTGTCCTACCTGCTCGCCAATCTTCCGGTACGTACAAGCAACCTGCTGATGATCCTCGTGCTGTTGCCGTTCTGGACATCACTGCTGGTGCGGACTTCGTCCTGGATCGTGATCCTGCAGTCCGAAGGGGTGCTGAACGACCTTCTTGTATTCTTTGGAATCGTCGCGCAGGACAATCGACCGCAGATGATTTACAACAAGATCGGCACGATCGTCGGCATGACGCACATCCTGCTACCGTTCATGATCCTGCCGCTCTACAGCGTGATGAAGGGCATACCGCCAAGCTACCTGCGCGCCGCGCGATCGCTTGGCGCGAATCCCGTGGTCGCCTTCATCCGGGTCTATGTACCGCAGACGATCCCGGGTATCGGCGCGGGCAGTATCCTGGTCTTCATCCTGTCGATCGGGTACTACATCACGCCCGCACTGATCGGCGGTTCCAGCGGCCAGCTCATCAGCAACTTCATCGCCTACCACATGCAGCAGTCCCTGAACTGGCATCTGGCCGCGGCGCTGGGGTCGATCCTGCTGTTCGTCGTGCTGGGTCTCTACTACATCTACAACAAGCTCGTCGGCGCCGATGCGCTGAAGCTCGGCTAACGGGGACGATAACCATGGGTATTCCAGCCTACGCTGGCCGACTGGAGCGCACCTGGTACTACACGTTCCGGGTGATCTGCGGCCTGATCTTCTTCTTCCTGATCACGCCGATCGTCGTGATCGTCCCGTTGTCGTTCAACGCGGAGCCGTATTTCACGTTCACGCACGAGATGCTGACGCTCGATCCCGCCGGTTATTCGCTGCGCTGGTATCAGGAATTCCTGAACAGCGATGAATGGCTGACGGGTATCAAGAATACGTTCATCATCGCGATCGCCTCGACGTTCCTCGCGACTTCACTGGGGACGATCGCGGCGCTGGGTCTGTCGAAGCCGTACATGCCGTACAAGAACGCCATCATGGCGCTCCTGATCTCGCCGATGGTGGTACCGCTGATCATCTCGGCGGCCGGCATGTACTTCTTCTATTCCTCGATCGGCCTGACCTCGACCTTCCCGGGGATTATCCTTGCCCACACGGCGCTCGGGACTCCGTTCGTGATCATTACCGTCACCGCGACCCTGGTGGGCTTCGATCAGACGCTCGTACGGGCCTCGGCGAATCTCGGTGCGGATCCCACGACCACCTTCTTCAAGGTGATCATGCCGCTGATCGCGCCCGGCGTGATCTCGGGCGCGCTGTTTGCGTTCATCACCTCGGTCGATGAGATCGTCATCGTGTACTTCATCGCCGGTCCGGAACAGAAGACCGTGCCGCTGAAGATGTTCTCGGGTATCCGCGAAGAGATCAGCCCGACTATCCTCGCCGTGGCGTCCA
Source organism: Halofilum ochraceum (assembly GCF_001614315.2). Classification (NCBI taxonomy): domain Bacteria; kingdom Pseudomonadati; phylum Pseudomonadota; class Gammaproteobacteria; order Chromatiales; family Ectothiorhodospiraceae; genus Halofilum; species Halofilum ochraceum. Next base: position 8,169 of record NZ_LVEG02000018.1, on the reverse strand, counting down.
TCCTGGTCGGGATTTCGGTCCTGCTGCTGACGACGCTGGAGATGATCCGGCGCCGCAACGAGCGCCTGCGCGGTATCGTGCCGCAATAAACCAGTGCCGGCCGATCCGCGCGGAACGCGCGCCGGATCGGCCTCTTGGAGGCTGTCATGTCGGTATACAATGGAATTCTCGTCGCGGCCGATGGCTCGGATCCATCCAAAAGAGCCGTCGAGCGTGCCGCCCGGCTGGCGGCCCACGAGGAGACGCCGCTGTACATCCTGAACGTGATCCGGGATATGCAGTTCCCGGAAGCGCTCAAGCGGATGGCCGAGGTCGAGCGACTGGTCGGGAATCGGTCGGATCTGCTGCATTATGTAGCCGACAAGATCCTCGGCGATGCGGAGAAAGACGCCCGCAAGCAGGGAGCGAAGACCATCCATGCGCGGACGGCGGAGGGTGATCCCGCTACGCGGATCGTCGAGCAGGCCGATGCCGACAACGCCGATCTGATCGTTGTCGGGACCCGCGGTCTCGGCGGCGTTGCGGGAGCGCTGCTCGGCAGCGTATCGCGCAAGGTATCCAACCTTGCCGACCAGGATGTACTGATCGTCCGCTGAACCCGCGTCTATGGCCGGCACCGCGATCCGGCGCGGTGCCAGCGAACGGCCGGTTGGCGCCCAGGTGATTTGAGCCGTGATCCGGGGGTAGTCCATGCGGTTCCACGAACGGGTGGTATTGGTGACCGGTGCGGCGCGCGGGATCGGGCGCGGATGCGCCGAGCATTTCCTCCGCGAGGGGGCCCGCGTCGTGCTGGCGGACATCGACGCCGAAGCCGGCCATGAGACAGCAGACGCGCTTGCGGCCGTAGCGAGCAGCCCCGATTCGGTACGCTTCGTCCATTGCGATGTCTCCGACCGCGCCTCCGTGCAGGAGGCTGTCGATCTGGCAGTGTCCACCTGGGGCCGGCTCGATGTATGCGTCGCGAACGCGGCCATCGTCCACGCGGCCGATTTCCTCGATCTGGATGAAGCGGATTTCGACCGGGTCCTGGATATCAATCTCAAGGGCGTCTTCCTGACCGGCCAGACAGCGGCGCGTGCCATGCTCCGGTGTGGGAATGGCGGCAGCATCGTCAACATGTCCTCGATCAACGCCGATGTGGCGCTGCCCAACCAGGTCCCGTACTGCGTGGCCAAGGGCGGCATCCAGCAGCTCACCAAAGTCATGGCCCTGTCACTGGCCGAGCACGGGATCCGCGCGAACGCTGTCGGACCCGGGTCCATCGGTACCGAGATGCTGGAGTCGGTCATCTCGAGTGATCCGGCGGCCCGGAAAAAAGTCCTGTCGCGTACCCCGGCCGGGCGACTCGGCCGCGTCGAGGAAATCGCCGCGGTCACGGCATTCCTCGCCTCCGACGAGGCCTCGTACGTAACCGGCCAGACCCTCTACGCCGACGGCGGCCGCCTCGCTCTCAACTACACCGTCCCCGTTCCCGACGAGGACTGATACCACGAGTCCGGGGGTTTGGCTCGTGACAGGATGGGTGGGTCGATTCGCGTGTGCGTTCTTTTCGGACGGGGGTTTTTCTCTCGCCAAGACGCCAGGCGCGCCAAGAGCAGATAAAAATGATGACCGGATAGGCTGGGGACTGACGTGATAGGACTCGGGGATCCGGCGGTTGTTTCTGTTGATCACGCAGAGCCGCAGAGCGCGCAAAGATAATAAAGACAAGAAAAATTACTTCGCTTGCGCTGTTCGCGGGTCGCACTGACCGCTCCAGACACCTCAACCATGTTTTTTCTTTGCGCGCTCTGCGGCTCTGCGTGATTCATCCAACAACCCGGTCTGGTGCCCACCATCCGGTCACGTCAGTCCACCCTCCCTTTACGCCCTTTTTCTCTTCCCTTGGCGCGCTTGGCGTCTTGGCGAGAGGAACAACGGCGTCAAGCGAATCGACACCGCCCGATCCAGGAGAACCGCCGGTCAGGCTGCCGGCCCGGCGCGATTCACGAGCGCCAGACCGACCATGATCACGGCCATGCCGACCAGCGCCATGGGGCCCAGGGTTTCACCGAACAGGAGCCAGGCGTAGCCTGCCGCGGTCGGCGGGACGAGGTAGAAGAGGCTGGTCACCCGGGAGGCCTGGCCGCGGCGGAGGAGGAAGAACAGCAGCGAAATCGCGCCCAGCGAGAGGACCACGCTGAGCCAGGTAAGCGCGAAAATGAACTCGCCGGTCCACTGCAGGGGCTGGTCATCGAACAGCAGGGCGACCGGCACCAGGGCGAGGGCGGCCGCGACGTACTGGATCGTCGTGCCGCTGCGCAGATCAAGGTCCGGGCAGAAGCGTTTCTGGTACAGGGTGCCGCCTGTGATCGCAAGCAGCGCGATCAGGGGGCAGGCGAGGGCGCCCATGCCCTCGCTGTCCGGCAGGTTGATGCGCTCGCCCAGCACCAGCAGGAGCCCCAGGAACCCGAGCACAAACCCGGTCCACTGCCTGCGAGAGAGCCGCTCCCCGAGCAATGGGCCGACCGCGAACGCGGTCAGAACCGGCTGCGTACCCACGATCATGGCGGTGATGCCCGCCGGCACGCCGGCGTCGATGCCGGCGAATACGCCCCCAAGGTACACACCGTGCAGCAGCAGGCCGGCGACCGCGATATGCAGCCAAGTCCATGGATCACGCGGCCACGGTGCCCGCCATGCCAATGCCACGACGCCGATCAGCCCGGCGACGATCACGAAGCGGATCGCCAGGAAGTCGAACGGACCCGCCCACGGGAGCCCGTACTTCGCGCCAACGAAGCCGGTGCCCCAGAGGGCGACGAAGCCTAGGCCCGCCGCGGTCTCCGGTGTAGGCCGGGCGGGCACGCGGGCTTACTTCATGGTCGGCATGGCGAACTGGGCGGGCGCTTCTTCGTCCGTCGGCCAGCGGGCCGTGACCGTCTTCATGCGGGTGTAGAAGCGCACGCCGTCGGGGCCGTGCACGTGCAGCGGGCCGAACAGGGAGCGCTTCCAGCCGCCAAAGCTGTGGAACGCCATCGGGACCGGGATCGGTACGTTGATGCCGACCATGCCGCACTCGACGTGATGCGAGAACTCGCGCGCGAGCCCGCCGTCGCGGGTGAAGATGGCCGTGCCATTGCCGAACTCGTGGTCGTCGACCATCTGCACCGCGGACTTGAAGTCCGGCGCGCGCACGACGATCAATACCGGGCCGAAGATCTCCTCCTGATAGATCCGCATGTCCGTCGTCACGCGGTCGAACAGGCAGCCGCCGAAGAAGTAGCCGTCTTCGTGGCCCTCGACCGTGAGGCCGCGGCCGTCGACGACCAGCTCGGCGCCTTCCTCGACGCCCAGGTCGACGTAGCCGCGGACCTTTTCGCGATGCTCCGCGGTGACCAGCGGGCCCATCTCGACGCCCTCGCGCGTGCCCGGGCCGACTTCCAGTGCGCGTACCTTCGGTGCGAGCGACTCGACCAGACGGTCGGCGGTCTCGTCGCCCACGGCGACGGCCACGGAGATCGCCATGCAACGCTCGCCGGCGGAACCGTAGCCCGCACCCATGAGGGCGTTTGCGGCCTGCTCGGTATCCGCGTCCGGCATGACCAGCATGTGGTTCTTGGCGCCGCCCAGGGCCTGGACGCGCTTGCCGTGCTCGCTGCCGACGCGGTAGATGGTCTCGGCGATGGGCGTGGAGCCGACGAAGCTGATGGCATCGACGTGATCGTCGGTGAGCAGCGTCTCGACAGCCTCGCGGTCCCCGTTGACGACGTTGAACACGCCCTCGGGAAGCCCCGCCTCGTGCAGGAGCTCGGCGACGCGCATGGGGCACGACGGGTCCTTCTCGGACGGCTTCAGAACGAAGGTGTTGCCGCAGGCGATGGCGATAGGCCACATCCACATCGGCACCATCGCCGGGAAGTTGAACGGTGTGATCCCCGCGCAGACGCCCACGGGCTGCTGCACGGACCAGCTGTCGACGCGCGTGCCGACGTTCTCGGAATGCTCGCCCTTGAGCAGGTGCGGGATGCCGCAGGCGAACTCGACGACCTCCATGCCCCGCGTGACCTCGCCGCGCGCGTCGGACATGACCTTGCCGTGCTCGGACGAGACGAGGCCGGCAAGCTCCTCGAAGTGCTCTTCCATCAACGCCTTGAAGCGGAACAGCACGCGTGCGCGCGCCAGCGGTGTGCGGGCCGCCCAGCCGGGCAGGGCGGCGCGGGCGGCCATGATGGCCTCACGGGTATCGTCGGCGGACGCGTAGGCCAGCGTCGCCGTCGCCTTGCCGGTGGCGGGGTTGTAGACCTCGCCGCTGCGCGTACCCGCGCCGCTGTGGTGTTCGCCGTTGATCCAGTGGCCGATCTTCTTGCTCATGGGAAACTCCGGTTATTCCCCGCCGCAGGCGTGCAGCGCCTCGCCGAGGATGGAAAACAGGCGATCGATTTCCTCGGTGGAAATGATCAGCGGTGGTGACAGGGCAATGATATCCGCGGTGACCCGGATCAGCAGTCCCTGGTCGAAACAGTGGCGGAATACCTCGAATGCCCGCTCGCCGGGGCCGCCCGGGCGCGGTGCCAGTTCAACGGCCGCGATCAGGCCCTGGTTGCGGACGTCGATCACGTTGGGCGCGCTCGCCAGTTCGTGCGCCCGCTGCCCCCAGTATTCCTCGAGCTCGCGACCCCGCGTGAACAGCCCCTCGCGCTCGAAGATGTCCATCGCGGCGAGCCCTGCGGCGCATGCAGCGGGGTGTCCGGAATAGGTGTACCCGTGGAACAGCTCGATCCCGGGGCCGCGCGCGTCGCCCTGCATGAAGGCGTCGTGGATCTCGCGGCGCACGGCCACCCCGCCCATCGGGATCGCCCCGTTGGTCATGCCCTTCGCCATGGTGATCATGTCGGGCATGACGCCGAAGCGGTCGGTGGCAAAATGGCCGCCGGTGCGGCCGAAGCCCGTGATCACCTCATCGAAGATCAGCAGGATGTCGTGCTTGTCGCAGATCGCCCGCAGGCGCTCGAGATAGCCCTTGGGTGGCAGCAGCACGCCGGTCGAGCCGGCGATCGGTTCGACGATCACGGCCGCGACGGTCTCGGCGCCGTGGAGTGCCACCAGGCGTTCAAGTTCGTCGGCGCGTTCCGCGCCATGATCCGGCAGGCCGACGCTGAATGCATTACGCTCGAGGTCGTGCGTATGCGGCAGGTGGTCGACCCCGCCGACCAGCGGGCCGAACCGGCGCCGGTTGTTGACGATGCCGCCGACCGAGATGCCGCCGAAGTTGACCCCGTGATAGGCGCGCTCGCGCCCGATCAGGCGCCAGCGGCCGGATTCGCCGCGGGCGTGCTGGTAGGCGCGGGCGATCTTGAGCGCCGTGTCGACCGATTCGGAGCCGGAGTTGGTAAAGAATACGCGGTCCAGCCCCTCGGGCAGGAATTCGCTCAGGCGTTCGGCGAAGCGGAACGGCAGCGGATGCCCCATCTGGAACGTGGGGCCGAAGTCCATGGTGCGCAGCTGCTCGCCGACGGCGTCGGCGATCTCGCGGCGACCGTGGCCGGCGTTGACGCACCACAGGCCGGCCGTGCCATCGAGGACCGTGTGGCCGTCGTCCGCGGTGTAATACATGCCTTCGGCGCCCACCAGCATCCGCGGGTCTTTGCGGAAATACCGGTTGGCGGTAAACGGCATCCAGAACTGATCGAGAGAAGGCGTTTCGCTCGCCGGGTGCGTGCCTGCGGCCATCGTAACCTCCGGGGGCTTCTCCGCCTGCGGCGGACTGTGCGGCAGAGCATAGCATGGTTAAAATAATTGACAAACGGTTGCTCTAAGGGCCGAATAGCGGCTGCATTTCCGGAAAACGTTGAGGATATTGTATCGATGGCCGAGGAACTGGCTGCAGGCAAGGACACCGGGACCGAGCCGCCGACCGGGGTGGGGAAGCGCCTGCGCGTGGTCCGAAACCTCTACGGACTGTCCCAGCGCGAACTCGCCCGGCGCGCCGGATTAACCCACGGGACCATCTCGCTGATCGAGTCGGAGCGCGTCAGTCCCTCGGTCGCCTCACTGAAGAAGGTACTGGACGGCATCCCGCTGTCGCTGTCGGAATTCTTCACCTTCGACACGCAGGAGAGTCGGCGCATCTTCTACAGCGCCGATGAGCTGCCGAATATGGGCAGCGGTGACATCGTCTTCCGCCTCGTCGGGGCGGACCGCCAGCAACGCGCCATGACGGTGCTGCACGAGTGCTATGCGCCCGGGGCCGACACGGGCGAGGCGATGCTCTCCCACGATGGCGAGGAGGGCGGGGTGGTGATCCGGGGCGAGATCGAGCTGACCGTGGCCGGCCAGCAGCGCACGCTCGGCCCCGGCGAGGCCTATTACTTCGAGAGCCGTCTGCCGCATCGTTTCCGCAATGCCGGCGATGCACCGTGTGAGATCATCAGCGCCAATTCACCGCCATCGCTGTGAGCGGTACACCGAAGCAGTCGCCGGTGTGCAACCGCCCCCGACCCGCTGTACGAATCCACCGGAACGCTCGCCTGCAGGAGCCCGAGTCCATGCACCACCAGGCTCATAGCCGCCACGAACGGCGCACCGTGCGGTCAGCACACGGGGGTGTGTCGTGAGTGCGCGGGATGTAGTCGTCATCGGCGGTGGTGTAGTCGGCATCAGCTGCGCCCGATGGCTTCAGCGCGATGGACATCGGGTCCGGGTCGTGGACCCGCAGGCGCCGGGCCAGGGCTGTTCTTTCGGTAATGCGGGCGTCTTCGCGGTGGACAGCATCATCCCCGAAGCGACCCCGCACGCCCTTTGGGACGTACCCCGTATGCTGCTTTCGTCAACCAGCCCGCTGCGCCTGGTCTGGCGTGACCTTCCGCGCCTGTCGCCCTGGTTCGCGCGGTTCGCGCTGCAGGCACGGCCGGCCCGCGTTCGCGCGTCGACGGCCTCCCTCGCCGGCCTGTGTGCCGAAGCGATGGCCGGATACCGCGAGATTACGGAGGGCAGCGCGGCGGCATCGCTTATGCGGCATACCGGCTGGGCCCACGTCTTCGAGCGGGCGGAGACGGCCGCGGGCGCCCGCCACGAGATGGACGAACGCGCGCGCCATGGGTGGGGGGTACGTTGGCTCGACGGCGCCGAACTGCATGAGCGCATTCCCGGGTTGCGGCATGATGTCGCCGCCGCGGTGGAACTGCCCGATATCTGGATGTGCGTGGATCCGGCCCGGTTTGTCGAGCGGCTGGCAGCCGACGTCGTCGCCGCGGGCGGTCAGGTTGAACAGGCGCGAGTGACGGGCCTGCGGCCGAAGACGGGCGGCATCGACGTGCAGACCGCGGGAGGTGCCATCCATGCCGATCACGTGGTCGTGGCGGCGGGTGTCGACAGCGAGGGCCTGGCGTCCGGTCTCGGTGACCGTCTCGGTCTGACCGCCGAACGCGGCTACCATGCCATGCTGGAATCCGGCGAGGGCGGTCCTCCCATGCCGATCATGTCGGGTGAGCACAAATTCGTGACCTCGCCTATGGCGAACGGTGTGCGCCTGGCGGGCACGGCCGAGTTCGCCCGTGCGGACCGCGCTGCTGATCCACGCCGGGTCCGGATCCTGCTGGATCGGGGCCGCAACCTTTTCCCGGGGTTGAGGACCGAGAGTCACGCCACGTGGATGGGCTGCCGTTCGACGACACCGGACTCGCTGCCGGTTATCGGCCGCTCGGCGGCCGCGCCGGCCGTGACCTACGCCTGCGGCCATCAGCATCTTGGCCTGACGCTCGCCGGGATTACCGGGCGATTGGTAGCTGACGACCTGGCCGGACGGGAGCCCCGTGTCGATATGCGGCCATTGCGCCCGAATCGGTTCCGGATTTTCTCCACCTGATCGGTGTGCGAATGCGGTGCAGTGGGCTGGATTCCCGGGGATGTTTGGCGTTGAGTCGGGGTTCTCGCCAAGGCGCGGAGGGCGCGAAGGAAAGCGAAGGAAAGCGAAGGAAAGCGAAGGAAAGCGAAGGAAAGCGAAGGAAAGCGAAGGAAAGCGAAGGAAAGCGAAGGAAAGCGAAGGAAAGCGAAGGAAACGGGGAACTTGTAGGAGCGAGCTTGCTCGCGAATGTGCCCGCATTGCGGATCGGCTTTTCAGGGAATTCCGCCAAGCCGCCGGGGCCTCTTACCAGCCGATTCAGGCGCGAACCGTAGTGTCATCACCAT